>JASHPB010000210.1 GCA_030038355.1 Candidatus Binataceae bacterium | reverse complement strand
GAGGAGGCCTTTGCACACCCGCCCCGCGAGAAAGCAGACAGAGCTAGCGCACGCCGTCGCGCACCATGGCCGTTACTGTGAAGTCATCCAGCGAGACCGCACCCATGTTGATGTACCAACACTCCTTCTTGGGCCCGTTCCGCGTCGGCAAATCGCAGAATCGCGAAAGTCCCGACTGTACGTCGGTGCTGGCGCCGTTGACCTGGTAGACCGCTCGGCTGGATTTTCATCGTCCAGCCGTTTCGCACGCGCCAATAGACTCCCGGTGAAATCAGGTCTTTGAACGCGGATCGGGTCCTCGGCGGAGATGAAATCTCGGGGCTTGACCTGGGCGGCCGCGCTTCCTGTTGAGATAACAGCCAACGCGAGCGTCAAGACGATCCAGCCGGTGATTTGCAATCCAACCGCAGCAGTCTTTCGAGTCATAACCCACGGATGCAGGAACACGAGCAGCGGCAGTGGCGCGGATGCCGAGGCGGCCTCGGGTTCGTAGAGGCAGGCGTAGCGCGGCGTGCCATCGGCGTCGTTCCACGGCCCAAGCCGGGTGCCTCGGCTACAAAGCGGAACGATATTGGCAATCAGCGTCGCGGGCGGATCGCCGTAAGCAGTGCATTGCGCCTCGACGGTTGGCGCCGTCAAGCAAATGATCGAAGCGGCCGTCCGGATGGTGAGCAAAAGGCGGCGGACGATGATGGAGAGTTTCATGCGGCTCCTCCACGATGTGCGCTTTCTAATAGAATTGCGCAGGCATGGCGCGATGAGGTCAAAAAACGCGTCGCAGGATCGGGTTGCGCTCACGGGGCGGGGATGAACCGTTCAGCCTTGTTTGAGCGATGAAGCCTCCGCTAATCTCGATCTACCCGAGTGAAAACACTGCATATCTTCAATACTTTGAGCCGGACCGTAGAGGAGTTCCGCCCGCTCTATCCGCCCAACGTCTCGCTCTATTCCTGCGGCCCGACGGTGTACCTGCCACAGCATCTCGGGAACTTGCGCGCCTACCTGTGCTGGGATTTTCTTCGACGCACACTCGAGTTCGACGGCTATCGTGTGCGCCACGTGATGAACGTAACCGACGTCGGCCATCTGACCGGCGACGATGACGTGGGCGAGGACAAGATCGAGAAAACCGCTAAGGCCGAAGGAAAATCGCCGCTCGAGATCGCCAACCGTTACCTCGAGCTTTTCAATCGCGACTGCCACAGGTTGAATATCGAGCCGCCCACGGTCGAATCGCGCGCTACTGGGCATATCGGCGAGATGATCGAGCTTATCGAGCGCATCATCGCGAGCGGTTATGCCTACGTGACGCGAAGTGGCGTTTACTTCGACATTGTCCAGTATCGCGGGCCGAAGAGCCTCGGACGGCTCTCACGTCAGACGCTCGACGAGCAGTACTCAGCGCAGCGCCTCGAGCATTCGCCGGACAAACGCAACCCGCACGACTTCGTGCTGTGGGTGTTGAATCAGCCCGAACACATCATGCAGTGGGACAGCCCCTGGGGGCGCGGCTACCCCGGATGGCATATCGAGTGCTCGGCGATGTCGATGAAATATCTGGGTGAGACGATCGATATCCACACTGGCGGTATCGACCATATCCCGATTCATCACGAGAACGAGATTGCACAGTCCGAGAGCGCGACGCACAAGCAGTTCGTGCGCTACTTCGTTCATAACGCTTTCCTGGTCGGCAAGGAGGGCATGAAGATCAGCAAGAGCGCGGGCAAGTTTCCGCTGCTCGCCGATTTGCCCGCGGCAGGATTCCATCCGCTCGCGTTTCGGCTCTTCTGCTTCGGCGCCAAGTATCGCTCAGAGATCGTCTTCAGCGATGAGGCGATGCACGCCGCGCAAACCACACTCGATTACTTTTTCGAGTTCGCGCGCAACCTTCCCGCCGATGCTCCCGTCGAAGCCGGTGAATGGACGCGCGCATACGTGGATAAATTTGGCGAGGCGCTGAATGACGATTTGAACACGCCGCGCGCGCTCGCCGTGGCGCGGGACCTAGTCGCCGAATCATACCGGAGCAAGGACTTCGGCGCATGGCCCGCGCTCCGCATGCTCGATGCCGTGCTCGGACTCGATCTCGAAGAACGGCACAAGGCAGCGCGCACGAGTGCAATGCCGGCCGATATCCAAGCGCTGATTGAGGAGCGCGCGGCAGTCCGCCAGGCGCGCAACTTTGCCCGCGCCGACGAACTGCGCAAGGAAATCGAGTCACGCGGTTATGACGTCAAAGACAATCGCGATGGCAGCGCGGCCTATCAGCGCCGCTCGTCGTGAGATCCTTTTTGCCGTAACTTTGCCTTGAATGGTTGGCCGATAACCTCTTAGAATCGCGCTCTGGCGTTAGGCCCCTTAGTCAAAGGCATCCCGATGGGAATTGAACTCAAGAAATTCGACACGCGGCTCAAGGCACAGGCCGAAGGCCCCGAGGTCCGCCACCTCGACCCCGCGGCGGCTCCCTACTACCTGACAATCGGCGACGAGGCCGAGATTTTCGAAGCTGCATACAAGGCTCGCCTGCCGGTCCTGCTCAAGGGTCCCACCGGATGCGGCAAAACGCGCTTCGTCGAGCACATGGCGCACAAGCTCTCGGTACTCCAGGACGGCCCGACCGAACTGATCACTGTTGCCTGCCATGAGGACCTCACCGGCAGCGACCTGGTCGGACGATTTCTCATCCAGGCCGACGAGACGGTCTGGGTCGATGGGCCGCTCACGCAAGCTGTGCGGCGCGGCGCGATCTGCTACCTCGACGAAATTGTCGAGGCCCGCAAGGACACCACCGTCCTGATCCATCCGCTCTCGGATCATCGGCGTATCCTGCCGATCGAAAAACGCGGCGAAACGATCGAAGCGCACGACGGCTTCTTGCTTGTGATCTCTTACAACCCCGGCTACCAGAGCATCCAGAAGAACCTGAAGCATTCGACGCGTCAGCGCTTCGTCACCATCGAGTTCAACTACCCGCCCGCCGACAAGGAAGTCGAGATTGTCGCGCACGAGTCAGGAGTCGAGCATGAGATCGCTAACCAGCTCGCGCTGTTGGGCGAGAAGGTGCGCCATCTGAAGGCTTCGGGCCTCGAGGAAGGCGTATCAACGCGGCTCTTGATCTACGCGGGCGATCTGATCCGCCAGGGAATCGCGCCGCGGCGCGCCGCAACGGTCGCCGTTACCTGGTCGCTCACCGACGAGGCCGACAGCAAGCGTGCGATCGATGAAGTAGTCAAAGCAATTTTCCCGTAAATGGCTGCGCCCACGAGCACTAACCCGCTGAAAGCGAGGTCCGAAATGTCACGTTTCCGATTCCTCATCCACCTGCTGATGGGTCTGGGCGCAATGCTCTTGGTCGCGGCGCAGTGCGAACCCGCGAGGGCGCAGGTGCCGGCGGGCATTCAGTCGCAGACCGGACCGCGACTTGATTTTCCTGCCGGGCTCGCCAGTGACGGGCGGATGCTCTACGTTGCCAACAGCCGTAACAACACGATCGTCGGCGTCGACCTGGTCGGCCATTCGCTTACGCTGGTGGCGGGCATGACCTTCAAAGACGGCAGCAACGACGGCGCCGGCGACGCGGCGCGCTTCAACGGCCCCGACGGAATGGCCTTCGTTTCGGGCTCGCTCTATATCTGCGACACCAACAATTCCGACATCCGCAAGCTTGATATCGCTTCGCGCAACGTGACGACCTTTGCCGGCACCGCCAATATCTCCGGCTCCGACGATGGTCACGCCACGGCCGCACATTTCAACTTGCCAACCCAGATCGCGACCGACGGCACTTCGCTCTTCGTGGCTGACAGTGGCAACAACACTGTTCGACGCATCGTGCTCGCCGACGGCACGGTGAAAACGATCGCCGGGCAGGCCGGACAACAGGGCAACACCGACGGGCCGCCCTCGAAGTCCACCTTCAGCAACCCCAGCGGAATCGCGACCGACGGCAAGAATGTCTACATCGCCGACACCGGCAACCAGCTGATCCGCAAGATCGATCTGTCTTCGATGGAGACTTCGATCTTCGCCGGCACCGGTGAGCAGGGCAGCAACGAAGGCGATGCCGCCAAGGCGCAGTTCAACAATCCAGGCGCGCTCTGCACCGACGGCACTTTCCTTTACGTGCTCGACTCGGACAATCACGCGATCCGCAAGATCAACCTCGCGCAAAAGCAGGTCTCGACCCTCACCCAGGTTAACGGCCATATCGGCTCGGGATGCGCTATAACTCCCGACGGTAAAACGCTCTATATCTCCGACACGACTGAGAACGCGGTCGAGCAGGTCGATACCAGCAACGGCAATTTCATTTCGGTGTATCCCGTCGGACAGTGAGATCCGACGCGGCCTGCGGGGGCGTGCCATGATCGATTTGCGTAGCGATACTGTCACGTTACCGACGCCTGAGATGCGCGAGGCGATCGCGCGCGCCGAACTCGGCGATGACGTCTACGGCGAAGACCCGACGGTAAATCGGCTCCAGGAAATCGCTGCCGCCATTGTCGGCAAGGAAGCCGCGCTGCTGGTGCCGAGCGGCACGATGGCGAACCTGACCGCGATGCTCACGCATTGCCCGCGTGGCACGAAGGTGATCGTCGGCGCGCAATCGCACACCAACCTTTATGAAGCCGGAGGCGCCTCGGCACTCGGCGGAATCGTGCTGACCGCAATCGAGAACACCGCCGACGGTGAGCTCGAGCTCTATGATCTCGAGCGTGAGCTGGAGACTTCCTCTGATGCGCATTTCGCGCAGCCCGCGCTGGCCGTCGTCGAGAATACGCATAATCGATGTGGCGGCGCGGCAGTCGCCGTCTCGCACATGGCGGAGGTGGCCGCGCTCGCGCATAAGCGCCGCCTGCCCATCCATCTGGACGGCGCGCGGATCTTCAACGCGGCGCTGGCGCTCGAGACTACGCCTTCCGAAATCGCGGCGCAGGTCGATACGGTTTCGTTCTGCCTTTCGAAGGGGCTCTCTTGTCCCGTCGGTTCTCTGCTTTGCGGCAGCCGCGAGTTCATCGCGCGGGCGCATCGCACGCGCAAGGTTCTCGGCGGCGGGATGCGCCAGGCCGGAATCATCGCGGCGGCGGGAATGGTCGCGCTCGAAACTATGCTCAATCGACTCGCCGAGGACCATCAGAACGCGCGCGCACTCGCGCAGGGTCTCGCACTGATCGCTGGCCTGACAGTGCCGTCCGTCGCGCGGCGCACCAACATGGTGGTGTTCGAAGTTGACGGTGACGCCGCCCTCGCGCGCCGCTTCGCGGCAGCCATGAAGGAACGCGGCGTGTTGATTTCGCCGCGCGGCGGCAACGAGTTCCGCGCGGTCACGCATTACGGC
Source organism: Candidatus Binataceae bacterium (assembly GCA_030038355.1). GTDB lineage: Bacteria > Desulfobacterota > Binatia > Binatales > Binataceae > JASHPB01. The sequence continues at coordinate 23,103 of JASHPB010000210.1, read as the reverse complement.
ATCAGTGCCGACGACGTCGGCCGTGCGGCGGCAGTGGCGGCGCAGGTGGCGGGCGAGCTCTTCGGCGATTGAAGGCAGGGATGAATTCTCTTGAAGCTATGTTTTCGCTGCGGGGTCATCGCGGACTCGTTACCGGCGCGTCTTCGGGGCTGGGCGTTGAATGCGCTGCGGCGCTCGCGATAGGTGGCGCCGAGGTGGCGGTCATCGCGCGCCGCGCCGATCGCGTAAAGGAACTCGCCGCAAAACTCGCGAGCGAGTACGCGGTAAAGGCCATCGGAATCGGCGCCGATGTAACCTCCGAAGCCGATCTCGATCGCGTGATGAGCGAGGCGCCGGCTGCGCTCGGCGGCGAGATCGATATTCTCGTTAACAATGCGGGCGTGTCGCCGACCGGGCGCGCCGAGAACTTCAAGCGCGAGCTGTGGGAAGAAGCGATCGCCGTCAACCTGACCGCGCCAATGATGCTTGCGCAGCGCGTCGCGCGACGGCTCATCGCCGCGAAGATGCCCGGCCGCATTATCAATATGGGCTCCATCTACTCGAGTGTCGCTAGTTCGGTGTATCGGCTCTCGGCGTACGCCGCCAGCAAGGCGGCACTCGCCAATCTGACGCGCCAGCTTGCGGTCGAATGGGCGCAGTATGGAATCCTCGTCAACACGATTGCGCCCGGATGGATCCCGACCGAGGCGACCGCGGGCGGAATCGCCAAGGCGGGCAACAAAGAGCGCATGGAAGAGTTTACTCCGCTGAGGCGTCTCGGCACGCCTGAGGAAATACGCGGCGCAGTGATCTTCCTTGCGGGTCCGGCTTCAAGCTACGTTACCGGCTCGGTGCTCTCCGTCGACGGCGGCTATCAAGCCTGGTGATCGCGGTGAGCACATCGGGCTGATGGAGAATCCGACCCTCAAACATCAGATGTTGCGGCGGAAATCGGTCGCGACGCTGATGTCCGACGCCGAAACGCACTCCGGCGGTCTCAAGCGCGCGCTCGGAGCGCTCGATCTCACGCTGCTCGGGATCGGCGCCATAGTCGGCGCGGGAATCTTCGTGCTGACCGGCGTCGCGGCCGCGCGCTACTCCGGTCCCGCTGTCACGTTGTCGTTCGTGGTTTCGGGATTCGCCTGTGCGATGGCGGCACTCTGCTATGCCGAGTTCGCGGCCATGATTCCGGTCGCGGGCAGCGCCTACTCGTACTCGTACGCCACGATGGGCGAGTTGGTGGGATGGATTATCGGCTGGGACCTTGTGCTCGAGTACGCGGTCGGCGCGGCCGCTGTGGCGGTCGGATGGTCGGGCTATCTGCACACGATTCTGAAAGGCGTCGGCATCAATTTGCCGGACGTGATCTCGCGGGCTCCAGGAGCGGGCTCGGGCGGAGTCATCGATCTGCCGGCATTGCTGATCGTGCTGATAATCACCAGCGTCCTCTACATCGGCATCTCGGAGAGCGCGCGTCTCAATTCGATCATCGTCGGCATCAAGCTGTTCGTGATCGGCGTCGTGATAGTCGTCGGCGCCTTCTACGTGAGACCCGCCAACTGGTCGCCGTTTGCGCCAATGGGATGGAGCGGCGTGATGAAGGGCGCGGCGGTGATCTTCTTCGCGTACATCGGGTTCGACGCGGTTTCGACCGCGGCCGAAGAGGTCGTAAACCCAAATCGCGACTTGCCGCTCGGTATCCTGGGCTCGCTCTTCGTCTGCACCGCGCTCTACATCCTGGTGGCCGCCGTGCTGACCGGGATGGTTCCTGCGCACACCATCGACATGAAGGCGCCGCTCGCGTCGGCGTTCTTCCTGCGCGGTCTCAATTTCGTGTCGGGCGTTATATCGCTGGGCGCGGTGGCGGGACTGACCTCGGTGCTGCTGGTGCTGCTGCTCGGACAGTCGCGGATATTCTTCGCGATGTCGCGCGACGGTCTGCTGCCCAGAGTCTTCAGCCGGATTCATCCGACGTACCGCACACCATACATTCCGACCGTGTTGACCGGCGTCGCGGTCGGCGTCACTTCCGCTCTGCTGCCGATCCAGGAAATTGCGGAACTGGCGAATATCGGGACGCTATTCGCATTCGTGCTGGTTTGCTTCGGCGTGTGGATCCTGCGCAATCTCGAGCCCGAACTGCGCCGCCCGTTTCATACGCCGTTGGTGCCATTAGTGCCGATACTCGGCGTGGTCTGCTGCCTCTACCTGATGAGTAGCCTGCCGATGGTAACGTGGATTCGATTCGTCCTGTGGCTCGTGATTGGTCTCGCGATCTACTTCAGCTACGGCAGGTTCCACAGCCGCGTCGCGGGAATCGAGGAATCGGAGTCAGCGGCGTCAGCGCTCTGAGGTAGTAAGCGCGCGCCGCGTTCCCAAATCTCATGGACCGATCGGGCCGACGCCCTGCGAAGCCGGTGCCTGCACCTGCTCACCCCAGTTGCTGCCCGGATTGGTAGAGATGCCGTTTTCTTGTGGCGGCTCGGGCCCATCGACCGAGACTTGACCGCCTCCTGGAATAGGAATCGACACGCTGTCCGGCGGCATTCCCATGTCAGCCGAAGGCATAGACAGATCATTAGGGCTCCCATAACCAGGGCCTTGGTCCGAGGCATCGAGACCGTATTCCCCCGTGTCGGGCATCGGCACCGACGAATACTGCGCTCGTACAACGCCGCGAAAGAGTGCGACTGACAACGCCATCGCAGCCACGGCGCTTAGATAGAGCAGTGATTTCCTGCGCCCGTGTTGGTGCATATTTCGCCGTTCCGGCAGCTCCGACTGTCGAAAAGTCTGGCACAACGAGCCACCTATTTCATCAGAAATAACTCTTCGTCTGCCGCGCCGGTGGTGATATCAAGACGTGTCGATGGCTGAGTCGCTGTTGGTTCGAAATGGGACGAATTTAATCGGGGCCGCGGTCGTCGCCTTTTGTGCATTTTTTGTCGCAGGATGCGCCGCGCAGGTCGGATCCAATCCGGAGCTGGGCCGCTGGGGCGAGACCACCACCGAGATTCCGCCGGCGCCGAGCCCGCGGGAGCCGATCGTCGTCCAGGCTCCATCGATCCAGGAGGGCGACGTCTGGATCGACCGCATCCGTGGCGCTGACCATCGCTTCGTCGTCGGCACGATCAAAAAAGACGGCACCACGTTCATCAATGAATGGGGAAACCAGATCGTAACCACGCGCGAGCTGAACATAAGAACTTACCGATCGCTCACCTTCGCCGATGCGCCGCCCACCAACTACGATCCAGCGATGGAATGGTTTTCGTTTCCGCTCGAGCCCGGCAAGGAGTGGAACATGACCTCGCACTGGCTCACGCCGGATATATCGCTCGGCGGCACGACCGTGGTGAGCGGCAAAGTGGGAAACTGGGAAGATATCACCGTGCCGGCAGGCACCTTTCACGCGCTCCGCGTCGATGTGACCAATCGCGTGTTCGGACGGCTGGGGACGGGGGAAGAAGTCGACCTCACTTACTGGTGGGTGCCCGACCTGAATCGATGGGTGAAGTACCACTATCGCGGTACGGTCGAGGGCACGGTCGATGCCGAGATGGTCTCCTATAATCCGGCGAAAGCGGCGCCGTAGTAACGCCAGATTGCTGGTTGCCTCGGAATCTACCGCACACTATGACGATTGAGACCAGACAACGGAGGTTAGTCTGATGCTCAAGATCTACGGCACGTCGATGTCGCGCGCGGCGCGCACGCTGTGGGCGGCGGAGGAGCTAGGCCTGCAGTACGAGCACACGCCAATCAGCTTCGACGGCGCAACGCGCAAGCCCGAATACCTAAAGATCAACCCCAACGGTCATGTCCCGGCTATCGACGACGACGGCTTCATCATCTGGGAATCGATGGCGATCAATCTTTATCTCGCCGAGAAGAACGGCAAAGCTCCGTTCTGGCCGTCAAACGTGCAGGGCCACGGTGACGCGTACAAGTGGAGCTTCTTCGGCATGACCGAGTGCGAGCCGCAGCTGCTCACGATGCTGATGCACAAGATGTTTTTGCCGGTGGAGCAGCGGAGCGAGGCGGCGGTCAAGGGCGCGATCGAGGCGCTGAAAGCACCGTACGGCGTGCTTGAGGGTCAGCTCAAGGGCCGCGAGTATTTGCTCGGCAAAGACTTCACCATCGCTGACCTCAATCTCGCGTCGGTGCTGAGCCTAGGCCTGATGGTGCAGTACGACAATTCGGCCACGCCGACTGCGGCGGCCTGGCTCGGGCGATGCATGAGCCGGCCCTCTTTCCAGCGCGCGTCACAAAAGAAGTAGGACCGATGCGCGGAGCTGCGAACCGTGCGGCCCCCGCGTTCAATCGCGCACCCGGCGTTGCATTGCGAAATAGATTGGCACGCCGCTTAGCGCAATCAGCAGGCCCGGCCACGTGTAACGCGGCCGCATCACGAGTAGATCGAGCATCAAGGCAGCAGCGGCGACGATATAAAGCGCGGGCACCAGCGGATATCCCCAGGCCTTGTATGGGCGCGGCGCGTCCGGCGCACGCCGTCTGAGCACGAATACGGCGGCGACCGTCAGCAGGTAGAAAAGCAATTGCGCGAAGATCACATAGTCGAGCAGATCGGAATAGGTGCCCGAGATCGCGAGAAGCGCCGCCCATGCTCCCTGCATCGCGAGCGCTACTGCCGGAACGCTCCTCGTGTTGAGCCGGCCGGCCGCGGCGAAGAAGACGCGATCCTGCGCCATCGCATAGATCACGCGAGCGCCGGTCAGGATCAGCCCGTTGGCGCATCCGAAGGTCGAGAGCATCACCAGCATCGCCGTGATAGTCGCGCCCAGTCTGCCCCATATCATTTGCATCGCAGCCGCTGCGACGCGGTCGCTGGTCGCATGCGCGATACCACGGCCGAACACGGTCGTCGCCTGTGGCGCACCACCGATCGGCAGCTCGAAGAGATACGCGACGTTGGTCAGCAGGTAGAGTGCGATTACCACTCCAGTGCCGAATGCGAGTGCGAGCGGCAAATCGCGCTTTGGATTTTTTACTTCGGCCGCGGCGAACGTGACGCTCGCCCACGCATCCGCGGAGAATAGTCCGCCGACCATCGCGGCACCGAACGCGGCCAGCGTGAGCGACGATGCGCCGCCGCCGAAAAACCCCGCCTGGCTGCCGAAGTTGGTGGCTATCGCCGCGGCGTTCGGCGCGATCAGCAAACCAAGCGCAACGATAAGCAGGAGCGAAAGAATCTTGGCTGAGGTGAACGAGTTCTGCAGCCACTTGCCGAGATTCAAGCCGCGTAGATTTGCCGCGGTGAGGATCGCAATCACCAAAATCGCGCCCAAGCGCTCGCCCGAGAGTCCGAAAGATCCAATCGAGAACCAGAGCGTGGAGCCGAAGATCGGCCACATCACGCCTGCAAAGCGCGCGAACGCGACCGCCACAGCCGCGATCGTGCCGGTCTGGATCACGAGCAGGAGCGTCCAGCCAAACATGAATGCCCACATCCCGCCGTACGCTTCGCGCAGATAGACGTATTGCCCGCCAGCGAGCGGCATCATCGCCGCTAGCTCGCCGTACGCGAGCGCACCCGCGATCGTCATCACGCCGCTTATCAGCCATACGAGCAGCAGCATCGCGGGCGAGCCGACCCGACGCGAGATATCGGCGGAAACGATGAAGATGCCCGAGCCGATCATCGAGCCTGCGACTAGCGTGACCGAATCGAAGAGCGAAAGGCCGGGCCGAAAATCGCGCGCGGCGGGAATTGTGCTGGACGTAGCAGTCGCCATTACCGGAACATCCTAGGCGCTGGAAGGCCGCACTGATAGCTGTTCAATCATGTTCGAGGCGGCATTGCTTTATCGGCTGCTGAAGAATTACTTGAGAGCCAATAGCTGGAGGAGGGATCCCCATGCCGGCAAAGAAAAAGGCCCCGAAAAAAACTGCCAGGAACAGCATGCCGCGCAAGAAGGCCGCGCCGCGCCAGGTCGATTCGCTGCGCAAGACCATAAGCGACCTGCGCAACCGCCTCGAAAAGGAGCTCAAGGCGCGCAAGATCGAGACGCGCCTGATGGACGAGGGCAAAAAAGCGCGCGAGCAGCTGAGCAAGCAAATCCAGGCACTGCGTACCCAGGGCAGCAAACTCAGCACGCAGCTAAAGTCGGCGTTGGGTGATTCGAAACAGCGAGAAAAGGCCCGCCAGGACGCGTTGAAAAAGCTCGAGCAGCTCAGAAAAGAACTCGGCTCGAAGACCTCGGAGCTGATGCGCAAGTCAGAGCAACTCAAAGAGCTGGCCGCCCAGTCTGCCAGCCGCGCCGTCGAGATTATCCGCGGCGAAGGTCCGGCGCCTGAGCCGGTGCATCAGGCGCCGACCGCTGCCAGCGAGACTTCATCTTCCGCATCATCATCGGTGGAGAACGGCGGCGGTTATCAGGGCTCAAGCGGCGAAAAGGAACCGCCGCATTGAGAACAGAATCAGGCGAGGTACGATTGCAACAGCGCTGCTCGGGGCAATCGGACTTGCGCCGGATTCGATGAGCGGAAGTAGAGACCGCTGAAGCGAAAATGCCCCGCGCGCCGACGGCTCTCGACGGCGCGCGGGGGATCAGCCTGTCAGAACAATTACGGAGAGGCCGGGCTGGCCGCGGCCGAAGCAGCCGGGCTCGCTTCTGCCGAGCTGGCCATCGCCGCGGGGCTCGATTCGGACGCCGCGGAGGCCGACGCTTCCGGTGCAGGAGCGCTTTCTTCCGACTTATTGCAGGCGGCAGCAGTGAAGAACATCGTGGCTAGTAGCAGGAGCAGGACTTTGCGCATCGCTTCCTCCTTCAATTCCTCTTTTCAACAGGGCGCAAAAGCTTAAAACGAAACGAAGAATACGATAGCCGTTGGGTAACTTCAAGCGTGGATCGCGGTTGACGGCCTTGATCGGAATGCCGATTTTCCCGTTGTCAGAGCGCGGTTTTTGGCTTCCCGAGGGCTTTTGGCGCCCCCCAATCATGTGTATTATCTGAGCAGTTTAGCGTCTCGTGGATGAGCCGTGAGGGGAATAGTGGCTGATAGACGCTCGGTCAGCGCGGACTGGGAGTCCGCTTCGCCAGGCAAGGTGCGAATCGTCGAGCATGAGCTCGACATGGAACGGCGAGCGGCGCCGGCGCGACTAGTCGCCGGACGCTTCGAGCGCATACTCGCGTGGTTCATGCCACACGGGAGGCAAGTGGGGCCGCCGATGCGCTCGGTGGCGCGTGAGCTTGAAGAGCTGATGCCGTCGCGCGATAACTGAGCGCTGCCACCGCTTTCGCGGCCTCATTGCGGGGGGACTGCCAAAATGGCCGACATCGAGCGGATATCGACATCTACGCCTTGGGAACCGATCGCCGGTTATTCGCGCCTGGTGCGCGCGGGCGATTACGTGTTCGTCTCGGGCACAACCGCAACCGACGAGCGTGGAACGATAGTCGGCGCGGGCCAGATGTACGTGCAGGCGCGCCAGGCGCTCGCGAATATCGAGACGGCTCTCGGCCGCGTCGGACTTACGATGAAGAACGTGGCACGCACGCGTATGTTCGTGACTGATATCTCGCGTTTCAACGATGCCGCGCGCGCGCATCGCGAGTTCTTTGCTGATGAAAGGCCCGCGACCTCGATGGTCGAGGTGAAGAGCCTAGTGAATCCGGAGATGCTGATCGAGATCGAAGCTGATGCTTATGCGCCGCGGCCGCGCGCCACCGCATCAGCGCCGCCTCCTGGCGCGCGCGCCGCAGTCAAGGCATCACCTTCAAGGGCGAAGGCCAAACCCCGGCCCGCGAAGAAATCTGCCGCCAAGCCGAAGCAGCGGAGTGAACCGCCCAGATCTCTAACCACCAGGGGACACAAATAACACCCAGACGGAAATTCTTCTTGGTGTCCTTGGTGTTCTTCGTGGTTGGGAATTTGATTCATCGATAGGCTGAAGCTTGGATTCCATAGAGTTCTGCGTATTGTCCGCCCTTCGCCATCAACGATTCGTGCGTGCCGACCTCGGTCACGCGCGCGCCGTCGAGCACGACGATCTGATCGGCCATCCGCACCGTACTGAAGCGATGCGAGACTAAGATCGTGATCCGGCCGTCGGAATCACCATTCGAGCCGCCGTTGGGTTTTTGCCTTCGTGCGGCCGCCGCGTAACGTTCAAATAGCGCGTGCTCGGTTTCGGCGTCGAGCGCTGCAGTCGGTTCGTCGAGCACGAGCAGCAGAGGATGGTCCCGCATGAAGCCGCGCGCGAGCGCGAGCTTCTGCCACTGGCCAAAGCTCACCTCGACGCCGTCGGGCCAGGTCGGACCGAGTTGCGTCTCAAGCCCGGAGGTCAGCTTCGCGATGACGTCGTCAGCGCCGGCGCGATCGACGGCGGTGACGACCGCAGGTTCATCGTCATGGCGCGGCACGTCACCGAGACCAATCGAGTGGCGCGCGCGAAACTCGAAGCGGAAGAAATCCTGAAACGCGCCCGCGATTCGCTCGCGCCAGTCGTCAGCACGAATCCGCGCGAGGTCGACACCATCGACAAGGATTCTGCCTTCGTCAGGCTGATAGAGGCGCGCGAGCAACTTTACCAGCGTGCTCTTGCCGGCGCCGTTCTCGCCGACGATCGCAACCACAGCGCCGCGCTTCAAATCGAGGTTCACGTCTGCGAGCACGTGGCGCGTCGTCCCCGGATACGCGAAAGACACATGCTCGAGGCGGATGCCGTCGTGGAGCTCGACGGGTGCGGGAGTATCCGCGTGCTCGACTATCGCGGCAGCGTAGTCCTCGAGCCACGCGAGGCGGCGCGAGCCATCGAGCCAGATTCCGCGCAGAAAACCGATCTCGCCCACCGTCGCGCCGATATACGCCGAGAGCCGCGAGCCGGCCGCAAGCACCAGGAGCACCTGTGCGGCGGTGCCGCGCATCACCGAGGTAACGAATACGACCGCCCCGATGTATCCGGCGCCGAAGACGAGCCAGGCGAGCGAATGCCATATCGCGCTGCCCCACCGTGCTGACGCGACGGGACCGTACCAGCGCTCCCACGCCTCACGCCGAAGCGTCACGAGCCGGTTCCCAATGCGCGTGACGCGAACCTCTTTGCCGGGCGGCGCTGTGGTCGCGACCATGAACAGATGACGGGCGAGGCGATTTGCCGACGCGCCCTGTTCTTCCGCCAGGCGCTCGATGCCCGGCCGCCACGCTGACGTCAGCACAGTGGGCAGCGCGAACAGAACCAGAGCCGCGAGCGCGGGATGGATCGAGACCAGCAGCACGATCGTCACGCCGAGGCGCAGGATCCATCCGCAGGTCGAGAACATCGACATGTACATGTGATCGAGGACGAAAACCTGGTCGCGCAACACCGCGAGGCGATCGAGGTATTCGGGACGTTCGTGGTGCGCAATGGTCGCGACCGAGGCCTGCAAGCCCGCGACGTGCGATTCAAGCGCGATTGTGAGGCGGTCGCGGAAACGTCGCTGTACGCGGTCGCTCGTCACCCGAAGGAACCAAGTGCCTACGGCAGACCCGCCAAGTCCGAGCGCCGAGCCGAGCAGAAGCACGAAGTTGTGCTGCGTCACGCCATCGGCCAGCAGCATCAGCCAGAGCGCGATCAGCGCGTCCGGAAGCGCTGCCAGCAGAGCGAGGCTGAAGGCTATCGTCAGAAGGCGCGGCTCGGCCTGGTATCCGCGCTTCAGCGCGCGCCACATCGCGGGAATGGCGGCCGGCATGTCGTCATGCAGGTTCATCGAGGGCAATTCCTTCGTCGGTTTCGAGCGCGCCCTCGGAGAAGCGCGAGGCCTGAAGATCGAACATCGTGCGATAACGCCCGCCGAGCGCCATCAGCTGGTCGTGCGTGCCGAGCTCGACCACGCGGCCATGCTCGAGCACGCAAATTCGGTCAGCATGGCGGACCGTCGAAAATCGATGCGAGATCAGAATTGTAGTGAGATGACGCGTCGCGGCGAGGATGCGATCGAAAATCTCGCGCTCACCACGCACGTCGAGCTGAGCCGTGGGTTCATCGAGCAGCACGACACCGGCACCGAGGTCGACCGCGCAAAGTGCGCGCGCGAGCGCGACACGCTGCCACTGGCCGCCGGAAAGATCGGTGCCGCCCTGATAGCCGGGTGCGAGAATCGTGTCGATCGACGCGAGGTTGGCGGCACCCGCAGCAGCGAGGGCCCTTGTGATGGCGTCCTCGGCTGCGCCTGCTGGCGCGACGTTGTCGCGGAGCGGCAACTCGAAGCGCGTGAAATCCTGGAACACAGCAGTGACCCGCGCGCGCCAGGCGTCGATGGCGAGTTCGCGAAGGTCAACGCCGTCGATTTCGATCGCGCCTGCCTGCGGATCGTAGAGGCGGCAGAGCAACTTCGCGAGCGTTGTCTTGCCCGCACCGTTCTGGCCGACGATCGCGAGTGAAGTGCCGGCGGGAATAACGAGATCGAAGCCGTCGAGAACTGGAGCTTCATTTGTGGATCGGTACGCGAAGCGGACGTTACGAAATCGGATCTCGCGCGCCGGCATCCGCTCCGCAGATCGATTTCCAAGCACGAGACTTCCGGCCGGATCCATCGCCTCTTCGAGCCGAAGCACGGCAGCCGCCGGTGTCGACGCGCCCTCGAGCGCCCACGACAGTCCGCCGAAGGCGATCATGCTCGTGCTGACGGCCGCCGTCGCAAAGGTCACGAGCTGGCCGACGAGGATTCGCCCGGCGGCCGCATCGCGAGCCATCCCCCAGAAGACAAAGATGTTGGCGGACAGCACGATCATCAGGCTCCAGAGCACAGGGCGCTCGCGAAGCCGCGTCGCTTCCCAGCGCAAATCGTGGAGACGACGGCGCCGCGCGACGAAGCGATCGATCGTCCACTTGGCGAGGCCGAAGAGGCGGAGTTCCTTTGCCGCCGGTGGATCAACCGCGAGCCGGTAGGCGTAGTCAGCGTGACGCTGCGCCTCACGGACTTCTTGCGTATTGCGATCGCGCCATACGCCGCTCTCGCGCAGCAACCAGTGCGTGCTGAGCCACGCGCCGGCGAGAATGATCGGCGCCCACCACGCGTACGCGGCGAGGACGATGGCCGAGAGCAATCCCCCAACCATCTCGACCAGTCCCGAGGCAATGAAGTCCATCGAAATGCTCATCGGCGGGCCGCTGATTCCGAGATCGAAATCGCGCGCCATGGTGAGGTCGGTGATGAGGCGCGGATCCTCAAGATGTCCCATGCCCGGCGGCCTGACGCACGCGATTGTCAATTGATCGTAGAGCCAGGCGGCGACGCGACTGCCGAGGTTCGTGCCAAGAGCATGATGGAGCGGAGGCAGGACCTGCAGCAGCACGAACACTGCTCCGACCGCGAGCAGCGGCATCGTAAGCGAGTGATGATGCTGCACGGCGCCGACCAGCGCGCCCATCGCAATGGCGAATAACGCGGGCAGGAGACCGCGCATCACCAGAGCGGTCCACCACGCGATCGCGAGCGGGCGATCCGCCTTCGGCAGAACGCCGAAGAACTTCCACTCGTCGCGCGCTTTGAGCCGTTCGAGCATCTGCGTCCTCCGGATCAACGGTCACCCGCCGACGAAGTTACGCCTTGGCCGATCGTCAGGCGAGATTCTCCAGCGGATCGAGCGAGCGCTTCGTCCAGTAGATTGGCTGATACGTTCCAGCAGGACGGATGCTGCACGAAGCTCTCGGGTCGATTGCCGTGGTCGGCCGCTTTGTCAAAAGCATAATGGCTAAATGGTCAATCTTAGTTCCTTTTGGACATCTGGTGCTCGGGCAGAGTTGACTGAAATTTAACATCTTGCACTTTCGCTGCAAGACAATGAGAATCCCGACTGACTGTTGGGGAAAGTGAGGTCAGCGGGGCGAGAGGGGAAAACGAGCTCGGGGACCAAAAGTTTAACTGGGGAGAATGGTCATGGTCAGTTCGCGCAAGGCTTTCGTTGGCGCGTTCGCGCTGGCGGTCGTGATTGGGGTCGCGGCCGGAGCGGCGTGGGCGCAGGTAAAACCAGGGGATATAATCACTCCGCAAAACGCCTACAAAGTTAAGGACCTGTTGAGTCCGGGCACCTATTGGGCAGTCGAGCATGGCATGCGCCTCGACATCGTGCCGAGTCAGCGGATCGATTGGCCGCCTCCATACAAAGATGCAACCGAGAAATACTCGTCGCAGGTCCGCCTCACTCCGGATCATCGCACGCTCGAGGGCTACGTCGCGGGACAGCCGTTTCCATTGCTCGATCCCAACGACCCCTCGATCGCAACCAAGATCATCTGGAACGTGGTTTACAAGCCCTTCTACAGCGACGATTACGATCTGCGCTTCTTCGACTGCCGCGATCTATACCTGACCGCGGGCAAACCCAACTCACCGGTAATCAACGATGGATGGGTTGGCCACTATGCCGGGTACGATGAAGTTGGCCGCACCGAGGTCGAGCCGCTGCCGATCGATCCGGATTTTCTCAAGACCGGACGCACCTGGCTGTTCGCGCTCTATCCCGTGCTTGCGCCCCAATCGGATCGTGGCGACGGTCTGATTCGTTATCGCTACGCCGATCCGAAGCGGGGTGACGATTCGTGGACCTGGACGCCCGGCGCGCGGCGGCTGCGACGCCTCAACGAATCGATCCTGAGCTCGGCGACCGGGACCACCACCTGGGATCCCGATCACTACTCGGGCTTCAATCCCAAGACCGAGTTCTACGATTACAAGTTCGTGGGCGACAAGAACATGCTCGCGTGCGTTCGTGCGAAGCATTCGCCCGAGGTCACCTGTCCGTACGACGGCGGCGCTTCCGCATGTCCGGAAGATTGGGAGATGAGGCATCTCTACGTCGTCGAGGCCACGCCGCGGCGCGAGCGTGCGATGGCGGGCGGCGCGCTCGATTCTAAAACGCTCGAATACGTAGACGCCGAAATGTGGTTCAACCCGTATATCGATACCTACGATCGTTCGGGCCGGCTCTGGCGCAACCACGTTTATTGGGTGGCGTATCGCGATCGTCCTGTGCCGGATGCAAAGGTTGCGATCTACCCGTTCCCGCGGCTCTTTGTCGTGGGTGCGCGCTCGCTCGATGTGCAAGCTTCCTATGCCTCGATGTGCTATCTGCCGGGGCAGGACTTGCCGGAGCGCGAATGTTGGTACATCAACATGGGCGCGGTCGACAAGGATTTCTGCACCGTACACTCGATGGAGGAGGCGGCTGTCTCGGGCTACGGCCTCTGATCGCAAAATTGCGCAAGCGGGTGTGACGTCATCCGCGAGTGCGATAGCTGGACGTTGCGAATCGGGCGGCGCGGATCGAAAGCGGTCTGCGCCGCTCGCTTTCTATTCCATCTCGGCTGCGTCACTCTGATCGGCATGAACGACCGGCCGAATATCGTGCTGATCGTCGCCGACGATATGGGCTACGGCGACTTCGGTTGCTTCAATAACGGACTCTCCGACACTCCGACGCTCGATCAGCTCGTGCGCGGCGGTCTATGTCTGACGCAGCACTACTCCGCCTCGCCGGTATGCGCTCCCGCGCGAGCGTCGTTGCTCACCGGTCGCTATCCCCATCGCACCGGCGTACTCGACACGCTCGAGATGCGCGGGCTTGACCGCCTCGCGCTCCGCGAGACCACCATCGCGGATATTCTGAGTCGCGCGGGCTACGTCACCGGTCTTGTCGGCAAATGGCATAACGGTGCGTTCGATCGCCGCTATCATCCGAATCGCCGCGGCTTCGAAGAGTTCGCGGGTTTCTCGGGCGGATGGCAGCCCTACTTCGAATGGCGGCTCGACCGCAATGGCTCTCATAGCCACTCTGATGGCCGCTACCTGACTGACGTTTTCACCACGGAGTCCTGCGAATTCATCCGGCGCCATCGCGGCGATAGCTTCTTCCTCTATCTCGCCTACAACGCGCCCCACTTTCCGTTCGAGTCGATGGAGTCGGACTTCGCTCCTTTCCGCGATAGCGGCGAGTTCACCTTCGCGGTGAGCCAGATCTACGCCATGATCAAGGCGATGGATCGCGGCATCGCCGCGGTGCTCGATGAGCTTGCACGCGATGGTCTCGCCGACGACACACTCGTGATGTTCACGAGCGATAATGGACCGCAGTTCGGCGGGCGCGGCCAGATGTGCTCGGACCGCTTCAACTCGGGATTTGCGGGCGCGAAGACTCTCGTTTATGAGGGCGGAATTCGGCTGCCGATGGTGCTGCGGTGGCCGGCGGGGATCTCAGGCGGCGGCCGCACGATCGATGCGATGATTCATTTCACCGACTGGCTGCCGACGATCATCGCGGCCGCTGGCGTGGCTCCTGAAACGATCACGCGCGATCTTAAGGTCGACGGTGAGAACGTCCTGCCGATTCTCAAAGGCGATCGCGGCAAAGTTCCTGAGCAGCGCTTCTGGCAATGGAACCGCTACACGCCCGACGGCGAATGCAACGCCGCGATGCGCGATGGCCGCTGGAAACTGGTGCGGCCCGCAATTAAGGAGCTGATGAGGGTCTCGAACGAAGACCTCGCGATGGATGTCGACGCCAAGTACCATCCCGAGAAGTATACCGACATCCTGCGGACGCCTGAGCCCGAGCGCGCGAGGCCCGCGCCGCCGCCCGCGCAATTGTTCGATATCGAGAGCGATCCGTCCGAGAGCAATGATCTGGCGGTCGCCGAACCGGACCGCGTCGCGCGGATGACGAACGAACTCGCGCGATGGTTCGAGAGCGTCGAACTCGACCGCCGCTCAATCCGCGACTGAAAGGACGCGCTACCAACGCGTGCTTAATTGGACGGTTCGATTCATTGTTCGTCGTCGCCGAACCGACCGACTGATTTGAGGCCTTCGATCCACGTCTCGCTGCCGCGTTTGATGACGCTGTAGGCTTTGACGTCACTTTGCGTCTGGATTGCCGACGCAAGCGGCTTCGAATGCGTAACCAACCAGATCTGCGTTCGCTCGGAAGCCTGCACGATAAGCCGGGCGAGCGGCTCGAGCAGGTCGGGATGCAGGCTGGTCTCGGGCTCGTTGAGCACGATGAACGTCGGTCGCCGATATGCGAGCAAGGCTCCGGCGAGCGCAAGATAGCGAAGCGTTCCATCCGACAATTCAGAGGCGTCAAACACTCTCTCGGGATATTCGGGAAAGACCATGCCGAACGAGGCTGCGCGCCCGGGTGGCGGTACGATCAGCCGCGCACCTCTAAAAGCATCGTCGATCATCGCGGTGACCGGCGCGACGTCCTGCCGGATATGCACCAGCGTCGCCAATACCGCGGCAAGATTGGATCCATCGGAGGCGAGCGTCGGGCTCGTTACCGCGAGGCAGGGATGTCGGAGTGCGGATTCGCGGTCGGTCCGCAGCAGGTGGTAAAAGCGCCAGTCGAGCATGGTTCGCCGAATCAGGTCGTGATCGGCGAAACGTTGCGGCTCCGCCAGTGAAGCGAGCGCGGTCTCGGAGGCCAGCAGATCCATCGCCAGCTCAACGCGGAGACCCTTTTCGTCGCGCGCCATCACGTGCGGTCCCCGCCGATCAAGGAGCTTGATCGCGCGCCTGCCATGATGGAACGTGAGCGCCTCCTCCTTGACCTGTGGTTCGTGAAAGAACGCAGCAGCCGTTGGTCTTCCAAGGCCGACCGTCACCTCATATGAATAGCCCGCAGCTTCGGGATCGGGATTCGGAGCGGCTGGCGCAAATCCGACGCCGAGCGAGATCAGCGGCCGTTCGCCGACTTTACGCTCGCCCGCGTATGATGCGGACTCCATTCCACCTTCGGCGGTCAGTTCGAGGGATAGGGTTCCAGCGGCGGCGGCCTGGATCAATTGCAGCGCGCGATAGAGATTCGTCTTGCCCGCACCGTTGGCGCCGACCAGGACGGTGAGTGGTCCAACTGGAAATCGAATCGCGCGGAGCGAGCGGTATCCGGTGGCGCGGACTTCGCGAACCGACAGGGGCACCGTGCGAGAATAGCAATCCGCGCAAAATTGCGGCAGGCACGCTTTCACGATTTTTGTGTGGTGTTAGATTGGCAGCGGTCATCAAAGGCGACGGCGGCAAGCTCATCGACTCGCTTCTCAAAGGCGACCAAGCATCGATTCGCCGGAGAACGACGGTCGCCGTGGTGGGCCGAGATCCCCAGTCGGCAAGAGTAAAAGCCGTCGAGGAGGAGATTCGGAAGTCGCGCGCGCCAAGGCGCTGCTCGCCGGCCGCGACTAGCGCGTCGTCCGCGAGCAGTAGGTTTACGCGAACTGGCGCCGTGCCCATCGGACGCTCGCGATGCTCGCCGCGATCGGCTACCCGCCGGGGGACGAATCGCTGATGCCGATGCGCAACCGGGGTCTGCGCAGCATTTCGCTGATCGTCCCGCAGGCGCGCGTACTCAATGGACTTCAGCCACTCGCAAACTGGGAGCTAGGCGTTTGTTGGTTCGGCGGAGGGTGAGATGAAGGCTAGCGACTCGATGACGGGCGAGGTCCTGGCGGAAGCAGTCAATCAGCGTGCCGCCGCAATGGAGATCAAGGGCGCGGCGTCATTCCGGTGGGAGACGCCGAGAACACAATGGACAACTGGGCGGAGAGATCACCGCGCGACCGCTGCAGCTCCAGGGTCGTACCCCCGTGCAGCTTGATGGGATCCCTAACAGCGCCGCGGAGCGCGACCAAGGACTTCTTTTCGCGGGAGCCATGTGTCTGGCTCCCGCCTAGCGAGGTTTATCCGATCCTTGCCGCGCGCTCGACAGTCGGCGCCAGTCGTCTCACGATCTCCAGTGTCTTGCCCGCCGCCATCTTGATCGCGTCGCCTTGCGAAAAAAGTATCAGGCGATCCGCGCCGGCGTCGCGATACTGTCTGAGATCATCCGACGAGATACCGTCCTCTTTCGGCCCGATGAAGGCGCTCACCTGCAACGTCCCAGGATTGCGTCCACGCTCGGAGGCGACCTTCTTGAGCTCGTCGATGTCGCGCTTCAGTCCCTGGGCGCGGCCCGCGATCGGAGCCCATCCGTCGTAGCTCCGTACCACGCGCTCGATCGCCTTCGGTCCGCGCGCGCCGAGCAAAATTGGTGGACCGTTCTTCTGAATCGGCTTCGGGTCGCAGCGCACGGCCGGGAACTTGACGAGGTCGCCGTTGTAGCTGGGCTCCGCCTTGGTCCAGAGCGCGCGCATCGCCTCGACCGTTTCGCGAAGCCGCTTCCATCGGCTTGGGAAGCGCGTACCCAGGGCCTCGGTCTCCTCGCGGAGCCATCCGGCGCCGATGCCGAGGACCACGCGGCCGCCCGAGATCACATCGAGCGTCGCAATGGTCTTGGCGGTGACGATTGGCTCACGCTCCGGCAGCAGGCAGATTCCCGTTCCGAGTTTGACGCGTTTCGTCACCGCCGCGGCGACCGTAAGCGCGATGAACGGATCCATCCAGCGGCCGTAGTGCTCGGGCAATGCGCCATCGCCGCCGCCCGGCAGCGGAGTCTTAAAGCCGATCGGAATAACCGGATGCTCTGGGATGAAGAACGATTCGTAGCCGAGATTTTCGACTTCGCGCGCAATCTCGGCGATATCGCCGGATTCGGCGGTGGCCGCGATCATGATTCCAATCTTCATGGCATCGCTCCCATTATTTTTTCGATCGATATCAGGTACGCCGCGCGTCATCCAGCGCGAGACGAGAGACGTTCCACCTTGGTCGCGATCTTCGAGCTTCCTTCTACTCTCTTGCTGGCGTAGGTTTTCAGCCGACCCAGGCAGTGGGTTTTTCGATGGAAGAGGCTTTGCAATCACTTGCCTTGGAGGTTGGCGAAGCCCGCACTGCGGATTCAGTGCTCGAACGCGTCGTGCATGGGCTGGCGGCGTTGGAGGACGTCGCGCTAGCGCGGGTATGGTTAATCGGGCCGGGTGACATCTGTGAAACCTGCCACATGCGATCGGAATGCCCTGAGCGCGCGCGATGCCTTCACTTGGCGGCAAGCGCCGGAACTCCCCTGGCTTCGCAAGAGGATTGGTCGCGGCTCAACGGCCACTTCGGGCGTATCCCCTTAGGTGTGCGCAAAGTCGGAGAGATCGGCGGTAGCGGGACGCCGATCCTGGTCAGTGACAACCTGGCCGAGAGCCATTGGATCGCGCGGCCAGAATGGGCGCGGGGCGAGCACATTATCAGCTTCGCCGGTCAGCCATTAGCTTTTCGCGGTGAAACTTTGGGCGTACTGGCGATATTCAGCCGCGCCGAAATCACCGCGAGCACATTCAAATGGCTCCGTATTTTCGCGGACCATGCCGCCGTCGCAATTATCAATGCGCGCGCGTTCGAGGAGATCAGCCGGCTGCGCAACGCGCTCGAACAGGAGCGCGATTACCTGCGCGAAGAAGTCCGAGAAGCGTTGGCATTCGGCGAGATCATCGGTCCCAGCCCAGCCTTGCGCAAAGTGCTCGAGCAGGTGGCGTTGGTCGCTCCAACCGACGCGACCGTCCTCATCCTGGGTGAATCAGGAACCGGCAAGGAATTGATCGCCTCCGCACTTCACGAACGGAGTCTGCGGCGTAATCGCCCCCTCGTGCGGGTCAATTGCGGAGCGATTCCGCCCGAATTGTTCGAAAGCGAATTCTTCGGCCACGCGCGCGGCTCCTTTACGGGGGCGCTCCGCGATCGCGAAGGACGTTTTCAACTGGCTGACGGCGGGACCCTGTTTTTGGACGAAGTCGGGGAAATACCGCTGCCGCTGCAGCCCAAACTGCTGCGCGTTCTGCAGGACGGACAGTTTGAGAGAATCGGTGACGAGAAGACCAGAAAGGTCAACGTGCGGGTGGTGGCGGCAACCAACCGCGAGCTCGCGCAGCAGGTTGAGGCCGGAGCGTTCCGGCGCGATTTGTATTACCGGCTGAACGTCTTTCCTATGCGAGTGCCAGCGCTGCGAGAACGCAAGGAAGATATCGGCCCTCTCGCCGACCATTTCGTTCGCCTCACCTGTGGGCGTCTTAACCGCGGTCCGGTCGAACTCACCGGCGATGATCTCGATTCACTGATGAACTACGACTGGCCGGGTAACGTGCGCGAACTCCAGAACGTCATTGAGCGCGCCATTATCCTGGGCGCGCAAGGCCGCTTGTGTTTGGATTTCAACCCGACGGGCGGGCGCCTGGGTACTACGACAGTGTCAACGGGCGTTGCCACCGACGCCGACAGTGCGGGCTCGCCACCGATCATGACGGCCGACCAACTGGAGCGTATGGAGCGTGACAACATCGTGGCCGCGCTCGAGCACGCGCGCTGGAAAGTGTCGGGCGCCGCCAGCGCGGCGGAATTGCTGGGGATGAATAGCAGCACGCTTGCCTCGAAGATGCGCGCGCTGGGAATCAAACGCTCGCGCCCGTGAAGCAAGCCAATCTGGTCGTCTTGAGCAAAGCGAGTCTGCGACGAAGGTGAAAGTTCTCCGTGGGCAGTGCGCTTGGCGCGTCCGCCGGTGCCCAAAAGTTGCCAACAGGCGATTTATCACCGTTAGCTGTCACCTGCGTTCGCCAATTGTAGTGCGCGGCGACGCCTTGGTATTGGTCGAGCAAGCGACCGCATGAAGCTATGCGCCAGGATCTCCGCTCTCTCGCTCGCGATGTTGGCAGGAGCGAGCATCGGCCAGTGCGCGATCGCGCTGCAATGCGATTTCCGTTGTGGCTGACAGCCTTCATGTGGCCAACCTCTCCGGAAGATGCCCGACTGCCACCAGAAGTGGGACGATGGAATTTGATGCCGATGCGAGTGCAAGACTTACCTCCGGCAGTATGTCCATGCATCTGGCCGAGGATACAAACCAGTTCGGCGAAAAGGTTTGTATATTTCAACTGGTTAGTCGGCGAATATCATATGACTTCGTCAAGCGCTGCCATATCGACCCTCAAGTGGAAGCTCCAATCCGGCAGTGATGGTGATTGTGGCGCGTTGTTGCGCGACGCTACTACCTCCAAACATCGGATACACGGAGGTCCGCGCGATCACTTTGCTTGTTACCGGAAAGGCCAACTTTATCCTGCTCCAAGACGGTAGTTCGAGCGGCTTAGCGTGAACGACCTTGGCCTTTCTGTGGGATGCTGCTGTCCGGCGCGGCGAGGTCGCATGGCATTGAGCGCAGCGAAGACTATCGCGCGCCACTCCCTATGGCGCGCGCAACCTCGTTGCGCTGATCATCGACAGTCGGAGCAGGATGAATCCCGCTCCGCTCTGTGATTTGCGACCGCCTTGCGCCGATCAGCGGTTCTTCTGATTGCCGCCACCATGCGGAGCCCCGCCGCCGCCGTGCGGCGCTCCTCCACCGCCACCCCGTGGCGCTTCCGGACGCCCGCCACCGCCTGCCGGACGTCCTCCGCCGCCGATGTTCCGATAGGTGCGCTCCTGGTTCTGATGGAACTTCTCCAGCGCCTGCACCTGCGACGCATGCTGTCGCATCAGGTTCTGCTGCTCGTTGATGTAGCCGCGCGCGCCCTGCGCCTCGCGATTCATCCGCTGCTGCTCGAGCTTTTGCATCTGTTGCATGTTGCGATTCTGAAGGTCGGCCATCTGCTTCGCGTGCTGCTGCTCGTAGATGTCGTGATTCTCGCCCTCCTTGCGGGCCGCGCCGGTGATGCCGTGTTCACTCTCGAGCGACAGCAGCGACCGGTTGCGCTCATTCTGGAGTGCGGTGAGCTGCTCGCGATGCTGCCGCGCGGCGTACTGCTGCTGCTCGCTTCGCTGTTGGTCGAGCAACTGCATACTTTGCGTCTGTTGGCGTGCGAGCGACTCCTGCTCGCGCGCGTGCATCGGCTCGAGATTGTTGCGAATCTGCTCGGTCCACTCCGGATGATGTTGGGCGACGAAGCTTGGATCCTTACGTGACCAATAGTTTATGTCGTGCCATTTATGCTGCGCGTCATAATCGCCGATCCAGTTTGGATGATGCTGCCGGGCCCAGTTCGGATCGCGATCCATCCACCATTGATCGGTGTGCCAAACATGGTTTTGGTCGAAATCACCCCACCAGTTCGGATGATACTGGCGCACCCAGGCCGCATCGTTTTGCCACCACCACGACGCCGGCCGCCAGTAATGATCGTTATCGAAATCGCCCCACCAGTCGGGATGATTCTGGTAAACCCAATCAGGATGGAACTGCCACCACCATCCCGCTGGATACCAGCTGCCCTGGTACGGCGCGACCCACCAGTCAGGATGCAATCCGCACTGTGCTGGATGAAACTGGCACCACCACGGCGCCGGATACCACACACCCTGGAAGAGCTCGCCCCACCATTCTGGATGATGGAGCAGCGCCCAATCGCGATGCAGTTGCCACCACCATCCGGCCGGGTACCACACGCCGTTGGACGGTTCGCCCCACCATTCGGGATGATTCAGCGCCACCCATGACGGCGAATACGAGTACCACGACTCGGCGGGATACCAGTTGCCTTCGTAGACGTCGCCCCACCACTCCGGATGATGCGCGCGGAACCACTCCTCCTTGCGTTCCTTCCACCACCACCACGCCGGCTGCCAATGGTGCTGATCGTCGAAGTCGCCCCACCATTCAGGGTGATGTGCGCGCGCCCAATCAGCACGGTTTTCCCACCACCATGCGGCGTCGTGCCATGCATGATGCTCGTCATAGTCGCCCCAACGCGGCAGCTCCGGGCCACCCCACTGCGCCATCGAAGGTCTCACGTTAAGCAGCAAAAGCAGCGGTATGACTGGCAGGATCGCGAGCAATCGTTTAGGACTGAGCATTCGCCGTGACTCCTGGGGTCACAGGTGGGCGCAAGATGAGGCGCATCACCCTTCCTCCTTGATTTTACGGAAATGGCAGTATAACGGTTGCAACCCGTTAGCGCCCGTCTGCGGGAGCCACTTGTTGATATTTTCCCGATAGCGCGGCAAATGCGATAGACTCTTAAGCTTTCTTTTCGTATTCCAAAGCAGGCGCTTTTGCAGGAGAGCGTTCTTTCGAGTGCATTAATCGGAGTTGATGCGTTCGAGGTCCAGGTCGAAATCGACATCACCGGTGGTGTTCCCGGTCGCAGGATGGTCGGCCTTGCCGGAGGCGGTGCGCGAGGCGCTCGACGCGCCAAGGACTGCTATAAGGAACTCGACGCTGGAATGGCCGAATCGGCGCGTGACGATCAATCTCGCGCCCGCTGATCTTCGCAAGGGGAAATACTCGTTCGACCCGCCGCTTGCTCGGCGAACTCGCGCTCGACGCGCGTCTCAAGGGAATCCGCGGCACGCTGCCGACCGCCCCGCTGGCGCTCGCGCCGCTACGCGGGTGTCGTGCTGCCGCGCCAGAACTCGACCGAGGCCCCAGTGGTAGGCGACGGTGTCGCGGTGCTCGGCGTCGAGAGTCTCCGCCAGGCCTACGAATTTTCGACGCACTTAGCGAAGTTGCGTCGACCACGTCCGATATCGCGAGCGCATTTGGCGCGGCTTCCGACTATGAGGTCGATTTTTCAGAGGGTGCGCGGCCACGAGCAGGCGCAGCGCGCGCTCGAAGTGGCGGCGGCGGGCGGTCGCAACGTGCTGATGATTGGTCCGCCAGGATCGACGCGACGATGCGCGCGAAGCGCATTCCGGCGATTGTGCCGGCGATGACCTTCGACCAGGCGATCGAGAGCACGAAGGCGCAACAGCGTCGTGGGCCTGCTCGACGCTCGCACGTTGAACGCGACACCTCCCTTCCGCGCGCCGCATCATGCGATTTCCGACGCGGGCCTGATCGGCGGACGTCCCGTGCTGCGTTTGCGTGAAGTACGCCACGCGCATAATGAGGTGCTGTTTCTCGACGAGTTGCCGGAGTTGCGCAAGAACCTGCTCGAGGTCTGCGCAGCGGCTCGAGGACGCGAAAGTTACGATCGCGCGCGGGATCGGCACGCTCACCTTCCTGCATCCGGGATGCTGATCGCCGCGTAAACCGGTGCCGGTGCGGCTTCGATACTGATCCGCCGCACGAATGCACCTGAACTCCGCTCGCAATCCAGCGCCACGGCTCGCGCCTCTCGGGACCGCTGCTCGACCGAATCGACAGCCATATCGAGGTGCTGACGGTGAAGTACAAGGAGCTCACCGATCGCAGCCAAGGCGAGGCCTCGACCCCGATTCGCGGCCAGCTCATTCTTCTGCAACGCGCAGATGACGGCGCGCGACCTGGCCATCC
>JASHPB010000025.1 GCA_030038355.1 Candidatus Binataceae bacterium | reverse complement strand
CCCGTTGCCGCTCTGGTTATCGATTCCAGAACTGTCCATGTTCGATCGAAAGCATGGGCGGCGGCGGCGAAATCCCCCGCCACCATTTTGGTGTAAGCGAGCCAGTTGCCGGCTTCGGCGAGAAGTCCGTCGGCGCCGCGTTCCTCGGCGCGCGCCATCAACTCGGAAGCGATCGCTTCCGCTCTCCGCACGTCGGGACGCATCTGCTGCACGAAGTAAATACCGAAAAGCGCCCACCAGCTTTTTTCCCAGTTGATGCCGGGGCGTTGACAAAGGCCTAGTGCACGCTCGGTCGAGCGTTCGACTTCGGGTGAAGCGAGTCCCTTCGTATCTCCGAGGGCGCTATAGGCCAGGTTGCGAAGGTCCAACTCCCGGTCCGCGCGCGAGTCGTCGTCGGGAAGCTTCTGTAGCAGCTCAAGTCCGGTTTCGAAAAGTGCGACTGCCTCAGTCGACGAGCCGCGCGCTTCGCTCTGCTGGATTGCAAGCCGACAATAGTCGACCGCTTTTCCAGGATTGCCACTGCGCGCGTAGTGGTGGGTAAGCGCGGCGAGATGATCGCTCAGGTTCTCGCGATAGATCGATTCGAGCGTGGAACCGATCCGCTCGTGCAGCAGGCGTCGGCGTTCAATCAGAACCGAGTTGTATGCAACGTCATGGGTGAGAGCATGTTTGAATGTGTACTCGAGGTCTCCTACCGCCGGCTGTTCGTAGATGAACTCACCTAGCTGAAGCTCGGACAGCATCGACTCGAGATCGGATGTCTCCGGGTCCGCTCCGTTGCGCGACATCATCAACGGCCTGGTGGTAGCCGTTGGGTGCGCATTCGCAATGACCGACGTGGCTGGCGGCCGCCATATCTGACGAACCAGACCGAGCTTGAACTCCATTCCAATTACGGCGAGCGTTTGTAGCAGATCTTTCTGTTCCGGCGGTAGACGATCGATGCGCGCGGCGAGGATTGCCTGGACTGTTGGCGGGATCCTCAGTTCGCGCAGTGGCTTGGTGAGCTTTGTAGACCCATTGCGCACCAGTGCGCCTTCGTCCAGGAGTACTTGCACTGTCTCTTCCATGAAGAAGGGATTGCCCTCGGTCTTGTCTATGATGATCCGCTTGAGCGGTGCTAACTCCGGGTCGCTACCAAGCAGAGCGATCAGCATCTCATCTGCGCTTTCCTTAGCGAGTGGGTCGAGCCGCAACTGCGTATAGTAGGTTTTGTTTGCCCATTCGTGGCGGTACTCGGGCCGATAGTTGACCAGGAAGAGTATGCGCGCCGTACCAATGGAATCCGCGAGCAAGTTCAGAAATGCCTGCGACTCGCTGTCGATCCAGTGGAGATCTTCGAATACGACGATTAGCGGCTGGTTCAGGCTCTCGCGCAGAAGTATCCGCTTGACCCCATCGAGCGCGCGATGCTTTCGAGTCTGCGCGTTGACTTCCGCAATCTGATTGTCTTCGTCGGCGACGCCGAGCAGGCCGTACAGGTATTGAAGCGTATCTTCCAACGAGCGATCGAGCGTCAGTATCTTGCCGTTGATCTTCTCTCGTCGTTTGCGCGCATCGTCTTCGGACGAAATCTCGAAGTACGAGTACAGCAAGTCGATCAGCGGAAAGAATGCCGAAGCCTGCCCGTGTGAGACCGAGAACGCTTCGAGCACCATCCAGCCGGAGCGCGACGCAGCCTTGAACTCGAACAACAGGCGTGATTTGCCGACACCCGCCTCCGCCACCGCCGCGACAATCTGGCCGCGCCCCGCTTTCGCCTGTTCGGCGGCGCGTTTCATTGCTTCTATTTCATTCTGCCGCCCGACGAATTTGGTGTAGCCGCGACCCGCCGAGCGCTGCAGGCGAGTGCGCAGCGGTCCCAACCCCGTAACCTCGTGCACTTCAATCGGTTCGCTGACCCCCTTGATGCGCGCGGGCCCCAGACCGTTGAGGGTGAAGTAGCCCTCGACCAGCCTGCGTACGGCGGGGCTGATTGCGATCGATCCCGGCGGCGCCAGCGCTTGCAAGCGCGATGCCAGGCTTATCGAATGACCTATCGGCGTGTACTCGGTGTCTTCCTCGCCTTTTTTAATGGTTCGGACTACCGCTTCGCCCACGTTGACCCCGATCCGGATCGTGACGGGCGGCTCGCCACGTTCACGCAGCCGATTTGAGTAGCGCTTGATACCCTCTTGCATGTGCAGCGCGGCATAGAGCGCGTGCTGCGGGTGATCCTCGAGCGCCGTTGGCGCGCCAAACACTGCGAAGATTCCGTCGCCCGTGGATTGTGCGACGTAGCCTCCGTAGCGGCGCACCGCTTCGATCATCAGCTCAAGGGCGGGATCGAAGATTGCGCGCGCCTCTTCGGGATCGAGGTTTTCGATCATCTCCATCGATCCCTTGATATCTGCAAAGAGCGCCGTAACGGTCTTCCGCTCCCCTTCTGCGGCGGACGGATCATGCTGTTCAGGCGCTGGCGCGAGTTCACGTGCGGCCAGCTTCTTAGAACTCGCTTTCGCATCCAGTGGCGCGCCGCAATCGCGGCAGAACTTCGCGGGAGCCGAGTACTCCGCGCCACACTTCGGGCATTTGGCGGCGAATGGGCTTCCACACTCACCGCAGAATTTGGTGCCGGGGGGATTTTCGGAGCTACATTTGGAGCAGCGCATCGGTCAGATCCGCGCACGCTACGGTTTGACCACCTCGCCGCGATGGTTCTTGTACATGCGGTCGCGCCAGGCGAATACGGCAGCGAACCTTGGATCTTGACCAAGCGGGTCGAGGCGCACGAACTGCTCTTCCGGCGTCAAGAAGAAAAACTCCTGCGGCACTGCCTTCAGCAGCGACAGCATCGGTGCGACGGTCAGGTCGGCGCGCGTGAAGGTATCAGCGACCAGGTATTCGCGTCCGCGCAGCGTCTCCTTAAGACTCGTTAGGATCCTCGTGACCGTGAGCCTGCTCTGCTCTTCCTCAAATGGCGAGTATCCATACTTCTCCCCGTAGTACTTTCCCCACTTTTGTGCCTCGGGGTCATCGATGCGGAGCAGGCGCCCGACGAACATCACGCGGGTATGAATCCCGAGCGCGTTAAGCGCGACTTCTTCCCATAGCGTTACCAGCGCGCGCTCTTTCGCAGTTTTGGGCAACAGAGGCGGTTCCGGTCGCGTTTCCTCAAGCCAGTCCAAAATCGCGCTCGAATCCGGAATCACCTTATCGTCGGCGATCAACACCGGCACCATCGCCTGCCCGGTCAATTTCTTCACCGCGGCTTCATCGACACCGGCCTCGTAGTTCTGCTTCTCGTAGGGCATTTTTTTGAATGCGAAGGCCCATCGGACTCGCTCCGACCATGGCGATCCGTACATCGAGATTAGCTTTGGCTTGCTCAAGGCGCTTGCTCCTTAAGTCTGGTCACTATCGTTCAGCGGCAGCTAGCAGGCGATCAGCACAACTCGAAAAGCCAAACGTATCGCCCTTGCTACGACCCCTATTGCACGTCCACTTCGATGCGCATCCAGGGATGGAAGCGCCACGACCTGGGCAACATTCGGCGAGTTGCCATTTCCCTGCGCGCTTGCGTGCGTCGCGCCGCCAAAAAACATCCCGCGGTCAGAATCGGCACCATTGAGTCAGCTATCCATTATTCCTCTCAATGACACCGATCACTCTGAGACCCCGCTCTCTCATGATCGGGCAAGGACGCCTTTCCGACAATGGACCAATACTGAACTCTGTCTGAACTCTGTCTGAATTTCTCATCGTCACGAACCTAGGCGCTCACCTGCGCCGCAAGTAGAATGCGTCAAGCGGAATAAATGCGCGAAGATTTCTTCGAATTTGAGGATTTTGTGCTGGATCGCGACGCATATGAGCTGCGCCGCGCGGATGCCTTCGTTCCGCTTCAGCGCATTCCCCTCGAGTTGTTATGCCTGCTGGTTGAACGGCGCGGACAGCTGGTTACGCGCGAGGAAATCCTGGAGCGCGTCTGGGGTAAAGGCTTCTTTGTCGATAGCGAGACAAGCATCAACACTGCGATCCGAAAAGTCCGTCGGGCGCTGGGCGACACTCCCGAGGCACCGCGATTTGTATTGACCGTGCCGGCCAAGGGCTACCGCTTTGTCGCGGCGGTGCGCACGGCGAACCGGCAAACCTGGCCTAGCGTGGGAAAAGCGGCCCACGCAGCGCAACGATCCATGGTGGGACGCGAGCGCGAACTCGCCTTATTGCTAAGCGGGCTCGATGACGCGACTTCGCGACGGGGGCGTTTATTCCTCATCTGTGGAGAGCCAGGCGTCGGCAAGACGCGGCTGGCGGACGAGATCGCGGCTGCGGCCCAAGCAAAGGGGATGGCAGTGATGATCGGACATTGCTCCGAGCATGATGAAGCTGTCGCTTATCTGCCGTTCGTCGAGATTCTGGAGAATTTCGTCGATCGCTCCTCGAGCCCTGAGAGTTTGCGGTCTGCGCTCGGAACCCAAGGAAGCGAGTTGACGCTCCTCCTACCGAAACTCAGGACTCTCCTGCCGGAGCTTCCGCTGCCACTCGATTTGCCGCCGGCTCAGGCGCGGCGTCACTTGTTTAATTGCTTTTTCGACTTCGTGGCACGCGTCGCTTCCGAGCGACCGACGATCATGATCCTCGAAGACCTTCACTGGGCGGACGATTCCACATTGTCGCTCCTCGATCACTTAGTGCAGCGGCTTTCCGATTTGCCGCTGATGGTGATTGGCACTTACCGCGACGCCGAATTGAAAGCGACTCGGGGGCTGGGAAACATCCTGGAAGCCTTCCTTCGAGGACGACTTGCGACGCGCGCGACAATCAGCTGTCTTCCACGCGATGAAGTGGGCGCCATGCTGGAAAGCCTGAGTGGAAAGTCGCCGCCGGCGTCAATAGTGAGCGAGATATATGCCGAGACTGAAGGAAATCCCTTCTTCGTCGAGGAACTGTTCCGTCACCTTGTAGAGGAAAACAGGCTGTACGACTCGGCCGGTCGGTTTCGCTCCGAACTCAAAATTGGCGAGAGTGAGGCGCCGTCGAGCGTTCGGCTGATCGTCACGCGGCGAGTGGCCCGGCTCAAAGACGCGACGCAGATGATGCTTGCGACGGCGGCGATAATCGGGCGCTCCTTTAATTTCGAGCTCCTTCAAGTTTCGCACGCGGCCACGGCAGACTCGCTTCTGGAGTGCGTCGAGGAAGCCGAAAGGGCAGGCCTGATTCGTTCGGTCACGGGAAGCCGCAAGGCCCGGTTTGAGTTCTGCCATGAGCTTACCCGCCAGGCAGTACTCTCAAGTTTGTCGGTGGCGCGGCGCGAGCGGCTTCATCTCAACGTTGCCAACGCGATCGAGCGGGTCTATTCCGCAGTATCTGGGCCAAAGGATACTGCCAGCAAGAAAGTCCCGTATATTGAAGTGGTGGCGGATCACGACCATGTCGCTGAGCTCGCCTATCACTACGCGCGCGGCGCCAATCCACACAAGGCAGTCGAATATTGTCTGCGCGCAGTTCGAAAGTTCGCCTATGTCGGCTCAGGGACCGAGGCGCTCGCACAGTTCGAAAGCGGGCTTGAACTCTTGCAAGATCTGCCCGAGGGCAACCGGCGCGCAGAAATCGAGTTGGACCTCAGGAACGCTGTCTTTGGCGCGATTGGTGATATCAAGGGTTACGCTTCACCTGAAGCGGAGCA
Organism: Candidatus Binataceae bacterium; assembly: GCA_030038355.1. Taxonomy (GTDB): domain Bacteria; phylum Desulfobacterota; class Binatia; order Binatales; family Binataceae; genus JASHPB01. The sequence continues at coordinate 24,996 of JASHPB010000025.1, read as the reverse complement.
GTCATACGCGCGCGCGATGGAGATTTGTCAGCGTCCGGGTATCAATTGGGAAAAGACCTGGGTCGCACTCTACGGAATGTTTTTCGTTCAGCAGCTCCGCCCCGACGTCCGCAAGGCGGAGGCCATAACCAACGACCTGAGCGCAGCGGCGCAGAGACATGACAGTATCAGCCATCTGGCGGAAGCGCAGAACTGGTCGGCCTACACGAGCATGGTTTCGGGAGCCTTTCAGGCCGCGGCCTCTACTTTCGATCGCGCGTGGATCCGCCTTGAATCCTTTGCCAACCCAAGTGCCCTGAAAACGCCGCCAGGCCAAACGATCTGGGGGTGGGGCACTCTACAAAATAATCGCATCCTCTCTGGATGGAATCTGTGGTTCCTCGGCTACCCCGATCGCGCTCTGGACAGATTGAATTGGGCCAGCGAAGTCGCGCAGCATCCACTCGCCCCCAAAGATATCCTGGCGGACATACACGGATTCGCGACCTACATATATGAGCTTCGCGGCGAACCTGCGCAAATGAAAGCCAGGGCTGCGGCAAGACTGGCACTTGCCAACGAGCACGGGTTCTTCACCGGCCGCACCATCAGCGAAATCTATCTGGGATGGGCCGATGCGCTGGCGGGAGATCTTGAGGGCGGCATAGAGCGAATGCGGCGTCACATGCTGGAGATGAAGACGGCCGGCTCTGAATACATCGCCGACCGCTGTCTGGCCTTCATCGCTGCAGCTCTCGGCCGGATGAGGCGGATCGACGAGGCTCTTCGGGCAATCGACGAGGCGTCTCAGTTCATCGAGAGAACCGGCCAACGGTACTACGAGGCGGAACTCTATCGGCTCAAAGGTGAACTCCTGCTGGCCCAAAACTCATCGAATGCTCAAGCGGAAGAGCGCTTCCGCACCGCGATCGATATTGCTCGTCGGCAACACGCAAAATCCTGGGAGCTGCGCGCGACGACCAGCCTCGTGCGACTGTTGCGCGACACGAATCGGCGTCACGAGGCGCGCGCGATGCTCGCGCGAATCTACAACTGGTTTACCGAGGGCTTCGACACCGCCGACCTGAAGAACGCCAAAGCGTTGCTCGACGAGTTGAGCGCATAGAGGCTGCGATCCACCGGGAAGAAGATGGGCGAGAATGGCGACGCGCATACTACCCAGAACTTCGCCCGATGAGGATTTTCGGCCCCGTACTTCGAGCAGCGCATCCGCGTGTCCCCGCCACTAACGCCCCGAGAATGGTCGCGATCTTAGTCGATGCATTGGTCAGCGGGTAACAGTACTGACGATTTGCCGAGCAGGAACTCGCCTTTGTAATCCGTGCACCGAAGCTGTTTGGACTGCTGGCCCAGCGATAAAGCGGCGCCCTGCGCACGCCGCCGCGCACGGCCGCGGCGCTCCACCAGGCCGTAACGATCGAGCACGGCATGAACGGTGCTTTTGGCGGGATCTTGATGCCGGAGAATCTCCACACCAGGCGCTCGCGGATTTTGCGCGCACCCAGCTCGGCTGCTTGCGCTTGACGTTGAGGATGTAGTTCGCCACCTGAAAAGGGAGTTGATGGGCATATCGATACGGACGTCGGCTCCGGTCGGTCAGTCCGTGCACTCCGCATTCCTGGTAGGGATCGAAGATCTTGTACCCGGTCTTACGCGTGACCCCGAACTCCCTGCACAGCTCCGCCATTGGCTCGCCGGCTAGGCGCCGCGCCACAAATTGAAGTCTTTCCTCCATCACCGAACGCTCCATCCACGGCATCCCACACCTCCAGCCAAAAGGGGCGAGAAAGTGTAACCCATGTGTCCGGTACGATCTGTCACCTATGTGTCGGGTCGCTCAGCCTTCGCGATCGACGTTCTGCCACAGTGAGGTGGAATGCTCTTCGAGGAGGCAACGCGCCTCCGCATCGTAGGCCGGCTGGAGCGCACCCGCGCGGCCCGCTTGAATCGCACTCGAAATGGAATCTCTTAGCAACGACAGTCTCAGACTGGCTCGGCAAGAAAGATCGCAATCTTGTGCGAGGTTACGGCCCCGCCGAGCGAAATCACCAAAGCGATCAAGATGCGCGTTCGGGAAGTCAGTAAGGATCCGGAACGTGGGCGTTTGTGGTTGGCGAAAGACACATCGCTCGACCGACGCCACGAGTCCAGTCTTTGCGGAAGATTACTGCGGAAGGTTTTAGCGCTTGTTTCGAGCAAAGTGTGAGGAAACTCGACCTGAGCTCCTCTCGATCGACGGTATTAAGCCGCACATTCGCTCCCTTCTGAGGTCTATTCCCAGCAAATTAAGAGGACTCTTAGAAGTGTCGATTCGGGACTTCCCACGTTACCGCAACAGAGCAATGTGTCGTGAAGAAGGCGAGCACTTAGCCCGGCCGAAAAGGAGACGTAGAAATGAGCACGAATGCGAGACCGGCAGCAGAAGCACCCATGGATCAACCCGCTCTGACGATCGCTTCGAACTTTCAACGAGCGACCGCCGCAAATTGGAAAGCGGGCAACGTTAAACCAAAGGTCAGAAAGGCCGCCCAGAAAACACTGATCGCTTCTTGAACAAGCAAGGTCAAGTTGGTGTGCAGGTATTGCGGCAGTGACGATTTAGCGCCGTCTCTCCAAAAGGAGGCGCGCCGCGCGTTGCAGGGCCTGCTTCAACAAGCCCTACTGTTCGACTGGGCATATCTAAATTAAAGTTCTTGCTAAGGCTGATCGGCGTCGAGCCGGTCCGCATGGCATGATTGCTGGTATGGCGCCGAGCGGCCACGACCCGATTGCGAAGTACATGCGTTGGCTCCAGGACGCGCGGCATCTGCGAATTCCGAACTATGAGGCGGTGGCACTTGCGACGGCGACGCGCAGCGGAAAGATATCCGTCCGGTTCGTCCTGCTCAAAGGAATCGACCAGCGAGGTTTCGTATTTTTTACCGATGCCCGAAGCCGTAAGGGGGTAGAGCTGCGCAACAATCCACGTGCGTCGTTTGCGCACTACTGGCAGTCGAAAGGACGGCAGGTCCGCGTGGAGGGACGCGTAGAGGAAGTCACGCCTGCCGAAGCCGACGCGTACTGGGCAACCCGTCCGCGGCAGAGCAAGCTTGCCGCGAGTGCGTCGCATCAAAGTGCTCGGCTTCGCTCGCGCGCTGAACTTCTCGCGCGGTTCGCGCGGCTCAGTAGGAAGTTCAAAGGCCGTGAAGTGCCGCGACCGTCGTGCTGGACGGGGTTTCGCGTGCGTCCTGACTCGATCGAGTTCTGGACGCACCGTGAACATCGCCTGCACGACCGTGAAATCTACTTTCGACGCGGTCGCGGATGGCGTCGTCATCTGCTCCAGCCCTAAGGAGGGGGACATTTGAACCCGAAGCGCTCACGGGACATTAGGCATTCACTGAGAACTCTGACGGGATTGGGTATGCACACGACCATGACGGCGATGAAAAGCATCATGTCCCCTTGTTTGATCTCAGGAGCTTTCGATTCGCGAGGTCGACCACAACACGATGGATACCAAGCGCCTGATCCTGTACCTCGTTGCCATCCTGGTGATTGGAGCGCTAGCCTTCGTGGCGGTGACTCATCAGGCGGCCCCAGTCTCGTCAGCCAATGGCCCGAGCATCTATTGGAACAATTCCTTCGGCGGTGGGAACCTACAGGTTTTCGCAAACGTGTGTGCGGGCAAGATCCGGCTGGCGCAGGGCGCAAACCGTAAACGACCTCCGCTTCACGGGTGAGACGAACATCGTCATCTGTTCCGATATCACGTCGGTCAACCCTGTCCGGTGTGAACCGAAGAAAGGCACGCTTGTGGTTGAAGGTTGCGCGAACGACGAAGTCTCATTCGCGCGCGTGAAGTAATGGCGATGGAAAGACGGCTTCTCGGCGGACTCCACCATCGATACGTCCGGGTTTGAGCTTTTGACGAGGCATAGCCGACGGACAGCTTACAACGTCGGGGAATTCAATTTCCGGAGTTAGGTCTCGAAGCATCCTCGGCTCCGGCTTGAGCGCACACGTCGCCCCCGCTTGACCGTTTCGCCATAATCGATCGTACAACCGCGGCGAGCGGTGCGGTTTGATCGAACACGACGGAGTCGCCGGACGGGCGAACGCCTAGTTCGCGCCACATCGCAACAAGGTCCGGCGTTACTGGATTTTCCTTCATCTGACTGTACAACTCGGTTAAGACCCGCACGCCAACGGCGTCGTCTCCAACCTTGAGAACGCTAGCGAGCGGCCAGTCGTATTGCATGTTACCGCCAGCCCGCACGATTCCCCGTAATGCATCCTGGAGCCCATATCGATTCTGCGTGCGCTGATGAATCTCGACATCGGCCATAAGGCAGAATAGCGCGCCGCCCCAATAAGTACGGCCCCAGGTGTGCGTGTTATCGAGGCCTCGATCGCCTGGCGCGGGCAATCCTTTTGGAAGGCCGTCGACGAGTTCGCGCCACACTATTCCCGCCGATAGATCGCCGACTTGTTCGCGAGCTATCGGCTCGACGTAGGTAGCGATCCCTTCCTCGATCCAATGGTGCCGGTTTGAAACCGAAGGCAACGCGAGATGGACCATTTCATGTGTCATTACCCAGTCGTCCCGCAGGCTTAAATCGTTAGCGAGCCTCGATAAGCCAACGCTGATCACTAGAGTTTGATCGACTAGAACCGTCCTCCCAAACAGTACGCCCCTGCCCTGGTCGATCGGCACGATCTTCACATCCACGTTTCGTACGGGAAACAGAGCGTAATACTCGGTTACCGCGCATGCCGATCGCCGCACCCAGTCCAAGAGCTGAGTGCGCGACAAGCTGAGGGCGCCGGGCTCGATTTCCACATTGATTGCGGCGCCGCCGATGGACATCGTTCGAGTAGGAGCCGGTGCCTCAGAGGGATTCCCGGCGGCAGCATTCAATTCCGGGGCGGTGCTGAGCAGGCAAAGCGCCGTAACCATAGTCAATGTGAGTCTCAAGACTAGGTCCGCGTCATCTTGGTTTCACCAACTTGCGGCCGAGAAACTCCCGAATCGCAGTCGCGATCTCGCGGGCATGGGTTTCGAGCGCAAAATGGCTTGTATCGTAAAGATGAACCTCCGCCTCGAGGTTATCACGCGTGAAAGCTTTGGCAGCAGCGGGCAGGAAGAATGGATCGGTGTCGCCCCAGACCCCAAGCAGTGGCGGGCGTCGCGTGCGGAAGTAGTCTTGAAATTTAGGATAGAGCACAACGTTACTCGCGTAATCGAGGAATAGATCAAGCTAAATTTCGTCGTTCCCCGGCCGTGCTAGCAGCGCGGAATCGAGCGTGTAAGATTCCGGCGCCCGCCGACTTTCGTCCATTACTCCGTGCATATACTCAAGTTTGGTCGTTTCGGGAGTAAGAAAGGCGCGAAGCGCGCGGCACTATTGGTGTCAGTCGGCTCGTTCCAATATTTCTGGATCGGGTTCCAACCGTCGCTCAGACCCTCTTCATAGGCGTTACCATTCTGAGAGATGATCGCGATGAGGCGCTCGGGGTGCTTTACCGCTAGCCGGAAACCCACCGGGCGCCGTAATCGAACACATAGATCGCGTAGCGATCGAGCGCGAAGGTGTGCGTGAAGCGTCGATGACGCCGGCAAGATTCTCGAAGCTGTACTTGAACTGTGTGCGTTGCGGCACTTGCGTAAAGCCGAAGCCTGGTAGATCCGGAGCGATCACGTGGTAGCGATCGGCGAGCAATGGGATCAGGCCGCGGAACATATGGGACGAGGTCGGGAACCCATGAAGCCGCAAGATAGCCGGCGCTTTCGACTCACCGGCATCGCGATAAAAGACTTTCAGCCCGCTCGCGTCCGCACTGCGATAGCGTACGCTGGACGAATTCATGGGGTCGATATTCATGATGACTTCCTTTCTTGAGTATTTTGGAAAGTTGTCGTGTTTGTCTTTGCCACGGAATAACTAACGGTCTGGAATGTGTGGTGGCTCGGAGTCAGCGAGTTGAACAAGCCGTGCATCGGAGCCTATCGATGACTTGTCGCGGTTGATCGACTTGTCCACGAAATGTCTCAGGAGAAAATCAGCACTCAGCCATCCAGCACCTGAAAAGAAAAGCCAGAGAAAGGAGAGCGCATACAGCGGTTCATCGAGTTCAGCGAAATCATCGAGACCGCTGACATCTTTCAGTTTCACAGTCAGGATCGCGACTATCATGTTGATGATCATGGGAATCGAAACGAAGCGCATTCCCAACCCGAGGATCGTTAGCGCGCCGCCAAGGAATTCGGTGTAAGCGGACAGCGCCGCGTTGAACGCCGGATAGGGAATTCCCCATTGCGCAAACCTCGTCGTGAATGCTTCTAGGTTGTGAATCTTGCCCCACCCGGTCTCCATGAAGAAGTAGCCCACAAAGAGACGCATGAGGAGCGCAGGAATCCAAAACGCGGCCGTCAGATGATCGAAGAGTGCCGCGGCGGCAATTGTGAGCCTTTTCCGGTACACGCTGCTGACGCCTCCGTGAGAGCAGCTTAGATACATCAAGACTAACGAGGTTACAGAATCACGTTCGCTCGCCGAGTCGTATGGCTATGAAACCTTTCTCTGGCCTCGGTATCAAAGCGTCAACCCGGACTCCTTAGGAGGAGAGAAAAATGAAGGCGAAGAATGTGCTCGTCGCAAGTGCAGTGGCATTGCTATTTGTGACCGGAGCTGTCAGCGCGCGTGCCGATCAGAGCGCGGGCACCGATCAGGTAAAGTGCATCGGTGGCAATAGCTGCAAGGGAAAGTCGGCCTGCAAATCTGCGCAAAATGATTGCAAGGGCAAGAACGCCTGCAAGGGACAGGGCTTCATTCAGACGTCCGCGCAGGATTGCAAGGACAAGGGCGGCACCGCCGCATCTACGGACAACAAGTAAATCAGCGGGACCTCGGCTTCGCGGCCGAGGTCCCGCGAAATGCCATGAGCTTGCTACCGCATCTCGGTCACGGCGTCGGTCTTCGGACCGTTCATTATCCTCAGGTTCTCGACGGGACCGCTCGGGCCGACTGGTTCGAACTGATCTCAGAAAACTTTATGATCCAAGGGGGCCGGCCTCTGCAGATATTGGAGAAAGCTCGCGAGCTCGCGCCGATCGTTTTTCATGGGGTGTCCCTCAATCTAGGTGGCATCGATCCTCTGAGGCAGGACTACCTAGCGGAACTAGATTTGTTGATCCGTCATTTCGCTCCGGCCTGGGTTTCCGATCATCTCTGCTGGGGAGCCATCGGCGGTCATTTCGCTCACGATCTCTTGCCGCTTCCTTACACCGAAGAGACCGTTAGGCACGTCGCTGCGAGGATACGGCACGTTCAGGACCGACTCGGACGTCGCATTCTGGTCGAGAATGTTTCCAGCTATATTAGTTATTCGATTTCGTCTATGCCGGAATGGTCCTTTCTTTCCGCGGTCGCTGAAGAAGCCGACTGCGGAATTCTGCTGGACATCAACAACATATACGTCAGCGCCGTGAATCATGGTTTCTCTCCAATCGAATATCTTTGCAAAGTTCCTGCGGAGCGTGTCGGGCAAATCCACCTGGCAGGTCACAGCAGCCAAGGAGACTTGCTGATCGACACTCATGATCACCCAGTGCCCGCTACGGTGTGGAGGCTTTATCGCGAGGCGCTGCGAAAGTTCGGCGCGGTATCAACGCTGGTGGAATGGGACGACCAGATCCCCTCTTTTGACGAACTCATTGCGGAAGCCCATCACGCGCGGGAAATCGAGGGCGAGGTGCTCAGTGCCAGCTCCATCTCTGCATGATGTTCAGCGATTGTTCTGGCAGTCGGTAGCCGTCCGGCCCGGCCGAGACTCGATTGCTCCAGGTTTTCTCGGGTTGGTGCGCGGTCGCGATGATAGCGAACGCAGAACTCGAATCAGGGTTTACTCGGACGCTTACCTTTTGCGCCTGCGCGACGTCTTGCGCGAGGACTTCCCCCGAGTGGCCGCTTTGCTCGGAACTGACCAATTCGACCAAGTGGTGGAAAACTATCTGGAAGAGTTTCCTTCCGATCAGCCATCGGTCCGTCATTTGGGACGCGTTGTCGCCGAATTTCTGCGGCATCGAGAAGAGCTGCCGAAGTGCCTTGCCGACCTCGCGGAACTCGAATGGGCTCGCATCGAAGTCTTTGACGCACCCGACGCCGCGAGTGCGACGGTCGCGGACCTTATCTCGGTTGTCGCAGACGAGTGGCCGGACTTGCGCTTTAGAGTGATACCGGCAATGCAAACTCTGCGCGCTCAATACCCCGTGCATCAACTTTGGTCGGGCGACGAGTCCCTGGATGTTTCAGCAGCGCAGACCTCGCTGCGTGTGTGGCGCAAAGATGACTACGAGGTGCTTCATGCACCGATGGACGAGCGAGAGTCCGCGGCGCTTCACAAGATGATCGCGGGCGAGACATTCGCGCTAATCTGTGAATCATTCGGGGACCTGGCCGCTGCGCAAGCCGCCGAGGAAGCGAGCGGGCTTCTCGCGCGATGGATTGAAGACGGGATCATCTGTCGAGTCGATCGCCCCGATTAGATTTGTAACCGAGGATTCTGCGAACCAGCGATTCCGGCATCATCATTTTGCTGGAAACCCGCGACTCTTCGGCGATCCCTTTGGTCGCCGTGATTGTCAGCTCATATCCCTTTAGATAGTCCGCGCATCGGAGGCAGTTGGAGCGGTGGTGCAGGAACAATCGACGATCAACGCCGCTCAATTCGTCTTCTCGCAGGCGACGAATCAGGTCGACGAATTCACGACAATTCAACTCACTACGCGGCACGACTTGATTCCTTATCAGCAGAGCCTTTCGATGGGGTCATACTCATAGAATCTCGGGCGCTAACGCATGCAAAATCTTTCGCAAAGCATAAATCCAGTGTCCAATCGAGAGCGACCCGCATCTTCTTTTCGAGGCGCGGAAGCTTGAACAGATAAATCGTGCGCCATAGCCACCAGGCGGGAAATCCCGAGAAGTTTAGGCCGAAAACGTTCGCCACCCCGGAGCGCCGGCCGATTGCGGCGAGCCGGCCCAAGGTCGAGAACCGAAACGGTCTTTTCCTTGCATTCAGGATCTCGGCGGCGACATTGCGCGCGGCGCACCTGCCTTCGCGAATCGCGTGTTGCGCGGTAGGTGGATGAAATCCTCCGGTCTTGGGGTCGGGAATCGAAGCGCAGTCGCCAAGCGCCCAAACCCCGGGAAATTCCTTAACTTCGAGATACTCATCGACGAGGATACGTCCGCCGTTTTTCGCAATCGGCAGAGCTGCGATCAGTGGACTCGGCGCATTGCCGGCCGCCCAAATCAGCGTGGTGGCGGGGACCGTCCGTCCGTTCGAGAGCTCGACTTTGCCATCGCGCACGCCGGTGACTCGCGCGCGTGTGATTATCTCGACGCCGCGGGCAGCCAGCTTCCGTTGAGCATAGGCTCCGAGCTTGCTGCCCAATTCCGGCAGGATGAACTCTTCGGACGATATGAGGATCATCCGGACAAGTTCCGGCGTGAGGTTTGGATAGAAACGCATCGCCTCCCGTACGAAATCATTGATTCCGCCCAGCGTTTCGACACCAGCGAAACCGGCCCCCACGACAACGAAGGTCAGCAGTGGCTGGCGCTCGCCTGCCGCGCACTCCGAGTTCGCTTCCTCGAGATAGTCAATCAGGCGATTCCTCAATTGGACGGAATCTTCGAGAGTTTTGATCGTAAGCGCTGTTTCTTCAACACCCGGCAGGCCGAAGAAATTAGTGCTCGAACCGAGTGCGACAATTAGATGGTCGTAAGCAAGTTCATGGCGGTGGCTATCGAAGCCATGAGTAACCGCAACAGATCGTCGCTCAAGGTTTATGGTCTCTATATTCCCAGTGAAGGTCTTCACATGCCGGAGCAGCTTGCGAAGCGGATTGACTATTGCATTCATCTCAAGATCGCCGGCCGCGACTTCGTGCAACATCGGGGTGAACAAAAAGTAGTTGTCGCGCGTCACCAGTGTGATGCCTACGTCGGGGCGGCGGCCCACTGCTCGTTCTAATTCCAGAGCGGCGTAGATACCACCGAACCCGCCGCCAAGTATCAGGACTCGATGGGCGCAATCTGCGGTCGCATTGGACTCTGGGGTAGCGCCGCATCCGTCTTCGGCCTGATTCAATTGATTGCTCCACGGGAACCGTTGAAAGCGCGCAGCGGTTCCCACCGTTAGATGCGCCGCGAGCCGCACGGTTTCATTATTGCCGTTGGCGTGTGCGTGTGGATGGGCACTAGAATCAGTGCCGAATCTTGCCAGTGCGGTACGGAGTTCTACTTTGACGCATGCCAAGCAATTCACGGCTCAGACCCCTATGGATGACGCCGAGCTGCGAGAGATCGTCGAGGGCGTCGAGTGTGAAACGGGCGATCGATTCTTCTTCTCGCTCACCAAACATCTCGCATCCGCGCTCTCCTGCGAGTATGCGTTCGTCTCTGAAATCCTGGCAGACCGTTTGCGATTTCGGACGCGCGCGGTATGGGGACGCGGAAATTTCATCGACAACTTCGAAATCCCGCTCGATGGTACCCCGTGCGAAGCAGTTCTGAACGGCAAGTCCTCTCATTATCCCGAACGGATCCGCCAGCTTTTCCCAACCGATACCGCTCTCAAGGATTGGCGCGTTGAGAGTTATTGCGGCGTTCCGCTGCTCGATTCGGCCGGGACGGTCGTCGGCCACTTGGCGATTCTGTCGGAGAGACCGATGTTGGACGGAGCTCGCGGACTTTCGACCATGAAAATTTTTGCTGCCCGCGCGCGAGCCGAATTAGAACGGTTGCGGAGCGAGGACGCTCTGCGCCGTGCCAACGAGGCGTTGCTACGCAGCGAGGAGCGCTTTCGTGACCTGTTCGACGAGGCTCCGATAGCCTACGTCCATGAAGCCCTCGATTCCCGGTTTATTGAGGCTAACCGCACAGCGATGCGGATCCTCGGCCTCAAGCCCGAAGAGGTCGCTGGAATGACCGGAAGCTCTTTAGTGCCTGACACGCCCGACGCGCAGCGCCTCCTAAGCGAGTGGCTCGACTCAATGGCGCGCGGTTCCTCCGCCACCAAGAGCACGGTCCTTGAGCTGCGACGCAAGGACGACGGTAAGTCCGTCTGGATCGAATGCTGGTCGAGGCCGGCTCCCGACGGCAGCTACACACGCACTATGTTTATCGATGTAACGGACAGGGTGCGTGTGGAGCGGGAGAAGGCCCGCCTCGAAGTTCAAAACACGTATCTGATTGAAGAGATTAAGGAAACACACAACTTTGAAGAGATAGTCGGGCAAAGCCGGGCTTTGGCGGAGGTGATCGAAAAAGTAAAGCTGGTGGCGAAGACCGATTCATCGATCCTGATTCTAGGGGAAACCGGCACCGGAAAGGAGTTGATTGCGCGTGCCATACACTCCAACAGCGACCGCAGGAATCGGCCCCTGGTCAAGGTGAATTGCGCCGCTCTTCCTACTGGTCTGATCGAAAGCGAGTTATTTGGTCATGAGAAGGGAGCGTTCACGGGCGCGACCAATCTACGAATCGGCCGGTTTGAGCTGGCAGACGGAGGGACGATCTTTCTGGACGAAATCGGCGAGATGCCGCGGGATTTACAAGTCAAGCTGTTGCGCGTTCTCCAGGAGCGCGCCTTCGAGCGGGTCGGTGGTTCGAAGCTCATCAGGGTCGACGTGCGTGTGATCGCAGCGACCAACCGCGACCTCCTGCGAGCGATTTCCGAGGGAACCTTCCGCCAGGATCTCTACTACCGCCTCAACGTCTTCCCCCTTCAATTGCCGCCGCTCCGCGAACGTCGCGAGGATATTCCAGCGCTCGTGCACTACTTTGTCCGCCGCTTCGGCTTGAAAATCGGTCGCAAGGTTACTCGCATCCAACGCGAAACGATGGAAAGGCTGGTCGGCTATCGTTGGCCGGGAAATGTGCGCGAGCTCGAAAACGTGATCGAGCGCGCGGTAATCCTCTCGCGTGGGATCGAACTTGAAGTCACTCCCTATGTCTTAGCACAGACCACAAACGCGGGTGCGATACCTACTGTTGAGGAAAATTCCCCGAAGGTTCGCTCGCCGGATAGTATCGATCAGGTCGAACGCACTCACATTCTGGAGGTTCTGACGCGAACCAGCTGGCGTATCGAAGGAAGGCAAGGCGCGGCGGCATTGCTGAACCTCAATCCCAGCACGCTGCGGAGCCGAATGAAAAAGCTCGGAATTCACCGAAGCACTCAAGCGGCTTCGTAGATCCGCGAGATATCGTGGGCTAAGGTCGCGGCTCGCGGCCTTCGGAGGGCCTGGTTCACGGAATCGTTGCGATATTGGTCGTGGCGTGCGTCTTGCTGCAAGCGAGGTCATGATCAGAATAACCGTCGCGACCAGCACAGAGCGCAGGGTTCGCGTTATCGTCGAGGGCCAAATAACCAGCGCGTCATCCGTGGAATTGGCCAGCCTGTGCCAAAGACATCTGACTCGGGGAGATAAGTTGGAGCTCGATCTATGGTCGGTGACCTTCGCGGACCGCGACGGCGTTGCTCTCGTGCGCGATTTGATTAGGCAGGGTTGCGTACTTGAGGAATGCTCGGAGCTGGTGCGCATGCTCGTCGAAGATCGCTCATCATCATCGACAAAATCTAACGGAGCGGGCAACGAAGGACAGCTGATCGCTGAACTGCGTTCCGGCCGAAGTAGCGCTTTCGAACAAGTGGTTCAGCGATACGGCGGACGCATGCTCGCAACAGCACGCAGATTTCTGAAGAACGATTGCGAGGCGGAAGACGCAGTACAGGAGGCGTTTGCTTGCGCGCTGCGCTCGCTCGACAAATTCAATGGTGATGCACTTCTCTCGACGTGGCTTCATCGAATCGTCGTGAATGCCGCTCTGCTGCAATTGCGTTCCAGAAGGCGCAGAGGCGAGCAGTCGATAGAGAGCTTGCTGCCGCGCTTTGACGAGAAAGGCAAATGGATCGACGAAAGGGTGACATGGACCAACGCTGCCGAAACCATTTTAGAAAGCCGCGAGTCCCGTGACATGGTGTGGCGCTGCATTGACCGACTGCCCGAGAATTATCGATCCGTTCTCGTGCTGCGCGACATCGAAGAGTTGGATACCGACGAGGCTGCTCGGTGCCTTTCGGTGTCCGCTAACACTATCAAAGTGCGCCTCCATCGGGCTCGGCAGGCACTCAAGGTTCTCATCGAGCGAGAGACCTGCGGTGGGGTCGAATAGTTCACCTTCGCGCACCGAGGAAATGTTCCCTACCAGAGATTGTTTGACGACATCCACCCGGCTACGGTTAGAAGAGACCTATACTCAACCAACATGGTAGCCCATACTCGAAGCGGCCAGTAAAAGGCGAGCGAACTGACGGTTTAAATCGTAAGCGGCAGCGCTCGTTGACTGAGGAGAAACGGAGTAAGCCAAAGGAGTACCATGGGTAGATCGTTGGCGCGAAGAGCAGTGTCGCGGCTGCTGGCCAGGCCCAGGCCTCCGCGGAGTCTAGAGGCAAATGCCAGCGCGGCCAGAACGCGACCGCAACGCCGACGACTACAGGAACCACGGCCAGACCCGCAGTCGGAAAAATCCAGTCAAGCACCGAAATAAATTGGCGCGTTGACACGCCACTTGGTTAGATAGTCACCTAGCGAGCCAAGCGGCAACTTGTTTTGACCGAGCGATGGTATGTACAGCGCGAAGAGGACTCCGACGCCTAAGACTGCGTCGCGAACCCCGATGCGACTCCGCAATAGCTGTGCCAACGTTACCGGCAGAAATTTGACCCGACTGCCGGCGCAAACGCAACTGATGCAGAGGTGCGCCGGCCACGCGAGAGCAAAGCCGCGGCCACAAGGGGACAGAGCGCACCTCCGAGATGTCCATTCCCGTTTGCAGCGCCTCCCAGAGTTACGAGCGGAATCCACCCCTACGCGAGGACCCACCACGGACTCCGATCGGAGGCCGCCAGCCAGGACCAGAGAAGGACCACGATAGCCGCATCACAAAGAAAATTGCAGATTTCATCGCGCGCAGCGATTCATCAACGGTCGTAACGGCGCGAAAAAAAATTCCGCCGCCGGATATGGCGTCGGTTCGTTTCGATGGTTCATAAGCAGGGTCTCGGCGCTGTGTAACCGCCGAAACCTAATGTCGCCAGGTATTATTACGTATGGACATATCCCAGCCTTTGGATTCTGCGTCCCATACATACCTATATACATCTGGCGGCTGAAATAGGAGCGGGATCCGCTATACTGCCGCGAGCGCAAGGCATGGCTCAAGCATCCAATTGCGTCCGCCGGCAGACCTGCTGAGAAGACGTAGGGTTCCAAGATATGCGATACCCGCTAATAAACTGAAAACGACCAAAGAAACGGGTATGTTCTTCGATTGAAGAAGGCGATCCCCACGATGCAACGGCAATGAGTAGTCTCGAATCCAGGACCGACGCCGACACTTCATTGTCGGCTTTCACCGCCCCCGCAGCTCCAGACGGCGGGCGAGCGATGCTGCGGTCCGCACGGCACGTTGAGGGAATGAACGAAGCTCGATGGCCAACGACATCGGATCTTCAACTTTATCGACCTCGCAACAACTCTCAGTGACTGCCACACCAAGATTCAGGTCTCGTTCAGTCGCCATCAAGGAATCAAAGGCTCCGCCAGTTCCCATCCGTTGTGTTTCAAACAACTCTGCTCGCGCAATCCTACTACCCACCAAATAGTAACCGCCATGATCGTTGGACCCACAACCACGTCCTCATCATCAAGGAGGTGGAAAGGCTTTGCAGGCGTCTCCGGCAGGAGTTGGAGGACTGTCGCCATCGGTAGCGACCAAACGGCGGTATCTCCTATCGATAAAGATCCGAAAGGCTGAGACAAGCCCAGCGGCAGGACCCTCTCCATGTTGTCCGACCATTTCGATCGCCTGCAATCAAGCGGCAAGATCGGCGCCATCAGTAGCCGGGCAGGGCAATAGCAAGTGCGTCACTTGTAACCGAGCGGGCGAGATCTGGCTCGAGTTCATTTTGGAAATGGGCACCGATGGCGCAAGGGTGTGCCGGCGCAACCTTTCAACTCAACAAAGTGGGTAGTTCCGGCGGCGCGTTCCTGCTCTCGGAGCGCCACCACCGCGGAGAGATCAGTACAATCACTGTAATGCCAACGGTGATTAAGAATTGAGAGACTGGCTCCATGGGCAAATGACCCAGCCCCGAAGCCACCATGGCCAGCATCGAGCCTGCGACCCAGCCCAAAATTGCGGAAGCGATGGTCAACGTTACCGGATAGCGTTTCATCATGTTGGTGATCATCAGGCTGGCGGGAATGATCACCGCGCCGCTGAGCAACATTCCAACGATCAGCAGTACCGGATGACTCTGTCCAACCGCCGCGATTGCTAGGATATTGTCCAAACACATGACGAAATAAGCGCCGGTTACCGTCACGATCGAGCGACGCAAAGTCTGGAGAGGGAAATCATGAGGAGGTTGCCGGAGGTTTCCATCTCTACGCGTTAGGCCGATCGCAATGAGGCAGAGCAGTAATCCGCCGGCTAACGAAAACGCCGGCAGTTTCAGCAACCGTACTACCGTCAACGTCGCAGCGATCTGCAGCAGGATGGCTAAGCCGATCCCTGCCGCTGACGCGATCTGCCCTTGTTTCGTGGGCAGGTTGTGTATCGCCAATCCGACCGCGATGGCGTTATCGCCGCTCAACAGTATGTTGACGCCTACGATCGCGAATAGGCGGACGGTATCTGCAGCTACCGAATTCACCCGGACGTCGTCCTCTTCGGGCAACTGCTTAAGTCCGCGGCAGCGAACCTCATGTTAACCAAACAGCCATGATCAATTTCGATCAATTTGGGATTTGACTTCACTAAGCCGAGTGCTTTTGTGACCGAGGAGCCACTGCGCAACCGGAGTGATTCGTGCTCAAGCCAAATCGTGTTCTGTGAATTGGTGTCTGGTGAATTTCGACATTTTTGACGCCTTAAGCATGTCGGTCAGGCGAGTCGGTCAGGCGAACCTTTTGTACCATAAATTTACCCCCAAACTGGTTCGGCAAGACCGAACCGCAGGGCGACGGTGGCGTTGCTTCAGAGGTCTATGCCAGTTAACAGCTCAATTCCTTATTGCCGAGCCATCAAGATGTGCATCAAGTGCTCCTGAGAAATGAGATGGTCTACGTCTTCCGTGGGATTGGCCTCAATTACTATGAGTTGAACCGTGCCGGTAAACGCGTTCTTTTCTAAGGGCACATCTGGCGTTATTGGTGAGCCGCGCTTGCTGCCTAAGTTTGATGTTTCATCACACGAGAGGACCATGGGCAACGTTTCTTCGACTCGGCCCGAACCCACTGGCTTCCCATCAATATAAAGAGTGACAGTTCCACCTTTTCCCAGTCCGCCTCCGTCATATGCGAACTCCATCCGTAGTTGATGTTCACCGCTGGGAAGCGCTTCCATCGAAGTAACGGAGTATTCCTGTAAACCCGCGAAATTGTAACAATAGGTCAACCGTCCACCTTTGACGTAGAGAATCCACCCTCCCCCGAATCCTCCTTGCGAAAGGATGACTCCTTCACAGGGTTTTCCCTCTGGCACGATCACCCGAGCCGTTACGGCGTGGCTCTTGTTCTTGATGTTAAGAACTGAATTTTCGGTTAATCCGCCCATTCCTCTGGCGAGTATTTGTGACGTACCGCGTATCAGGACTGGACGTCCTGCAAGATCCGAGTTGAAGCGCTCAACGGCGCGATCGTCCATCGGCAGAACGTTATTCCGGGTCGCCTCAATGATCCACAAGCGTTGAAGTTCGTGAAGTTTTTCGGGCATTTGTTTGGACAAGTCTTGCGCCTGCGTCCAATCTTCATTTGTATCGTATAGTTCCCAAATGTCATCGTCGAATGGCGGCGTTTTACCAGTCAAAATCCACGGCGTGCGATGACGCGTCACGGCTGTCCAACCCTTGTGATATAGGCCACGATTGCCTACGATCTCGAAGTACTGAGTCTCTCGCCGTTCCGCCGCTTGGGGATCGTCAAAGCTATAAAGCATACTTACGCCTTGCATCGGTACCTGCGCGATTCCGTTGACCATATAAGGCTCGGGTAGCTGGGCTGCTTCGAGAATCGTCGGCGCTACATCGATCACATGATGGAACTGATGACGGATTTCGCCTTTGGCCTTGATACCCTTTGGCCAATGAACGATTGTGCCGTTACGAGTTCCGCCCCAGTGCGATGCAACCTGCTTGGTCCATTGGTATGGGGTGTCCATTGCATGGGCCCAGCCAACGGCATAGTGATTGTACGATTCTGGGCTGCCGAACTTGTCGATCCGAACGGTCAGGAAGGCTGCAGTCTCCAACGCATTAAGCCCGTTGAGGGGAATAACTTCATTGAATGTGCCCTGCAGCGTTCCTTCACCCGATGCTCCGTTGTCGCCGATAATAAAAAGGATCAAGGTATCATCGAGTACTTGCAGCTGGTCCAATGCGTCGAGCAGCCGTCCGGTGTGATGATCGGTGAACTCGAGGAATCCGGCATAGACTTCCATTTGGCGAGCCAGCACCGGCTTCATCTCCGCAGCCACATCCTCCCATGCGGGAATCTGGGCGGGACGCTTTGTCAGATCGCAATTCTCAGGAATAACGCCAAGGCTCTTCTGCCGTGTAAAGGTCTCTTCACGGAGCTTGTCCCAGCCCTGATCAAACTTGCCTTTATACTTGTCCGCCCACTCCTTCGGAACGTGATGCGGTGCATGGGTTGCTCCAGGCGCGAAGTATATGAAAAAAGGCTTGGAGGGGGCTAGCAATCGCTGCTGACGCACCCAGTCGATCGTGCGATCCGTCATGTCGGCCATGAAATGGTAGCCTTCTTCGGGTTTGGCCGGGGGCTCCACGGTCTTTGTGCCTTCGTGAAGCGACGGGTACCATTGATTCGTCTCCGCGGCGACAAATCCATAAAAGTGCTCGAAACCCGACCCGGTGGGCCAGCGATCGAACGGCCCCACCGGACTCGCTTCCCATACCGGCACTTCGTGGCACTTGCCGAACTGCGCGGTGGAATAGCCGTTCAAGCGGAGAATCTCGGCAATTGTCGCCATCGAATTGGGTCGGCGCGAAGTATATCCCGGAGCGGAGGTCGCAATTTCGGTGATTCCGCCCATACCGACCATGTGATGATTGCGGCCGCATAGCATTGCCGCGCGTGTGGGAGAGCACAGCGCGGTCGTGTGAAAACGCGTGTACCGCAATCCCTTTGCCGCAAGCCGTTCGGCGGTAGGCGTCGAGCACGGCCCGCCGAACGCACTGGACGCACCGAATCCAACGTCATCGAGGAGGATGAGCAAGACATTCGGCGCACCCTGCGGAGGACGCAACTCTTCGATCGGCGCAAATTTGGAATCGGGATCCTTCGCGTCATACGCCATAAACCCGGCATAAGGCTGGTCGGGAATGGGCAGGACCTCGCGCTGGATGGGCCTCGATGCATTGTTGGAATCGCTCATGATACTTCTCCTTGCCGAGTCGAAATGAGGGACATTCGATACGTCCCCTGGAGACTTAGAGCTTTCTATGTCTCAAAGATATTGCACTTTAGTGCCATCTTGGTTGTGGCTGCTCGCAAGTTCATCCGAGCGAACCCTGGCCGGGGGCGGCTTGGTGCTGGAGGTCGGCAAAGATTTGAATTCGCGCTTCTGGGTTCGGAGTCGATGGCTTTTCGCGCCGCGCACCTCAAGCACGAGCGGTTAATCAGTGGATCAGGTTTGGGGACGTCACGGCGATACTGCCGTGAGTCAGCACCAGCTAGGCCAGGCGGATGCTCCATGTTCGCGCCCTATCTGTGACATCAAGCGAGCCCTGGTCGGACATCCGGCGTAAAGCGCCCCTCAGCTTCGACGGTTGTCCGTAGTAAAAGTCAGGGGTCGACCCGAAATTGTGCCCGTTGTATGCGATTCGAAAAACAGTCGCCAGAGCGCCCCCTGACCCATGCGCTCGTTGATCTCGAGGAACGCGAAGTAGAGCGCGAATACGATACTTATTCCCAGCGCCCAGGATAGGGCCCGATATCGAGTCGCGTGCTCGAATGCGTGTCGAACGGCCGCGTCGAGGCTGTGAACCTTAGGTAGCGCTTCCAGTACTCGTTCGACACTAAGCATTGCCAGACTGGCGATTCCGTAAAAAAGCACCTTGACGGCAACCGCGACAATCCGACGATCATGCTCCAGGCTACGTGCGAGCGGCGTCTCGTCAAGCACGAGTGCTGCTTTGGCAACTAACAGGGCACCAATTACGGCGTCGGAAACTACCGTGATCTGAACCGAGAATTGCGCAAGCGCCAGCTTGATGAGCGCAATCAGAAGCAAGAATCCCACCAGGAAAAAAATGCAGACGGCGAGGATGGTCACGAACTCCTTGCCTCACCATCTGCCTGGCCGGACAAATCGCAGTAACAAGCTAACTGCCATTTCAACCTATCCTTCACCCACCCAAGCCTAGATTCGCTGAATGAGCAGCTGTTGTTTGACCGCCAGCGACTCCGCCGCCACTGCGCCAGAACCACCCGGCCTGGCCAGCCGCGCGACGGTCACCAGGAAGTGGACGATCAAGGTGAACAGCAGACTCAGAAAAGGCGAACTTAACCGTTCGCCAACGATTAAGGCAAAAACCCTCAATATCGCTGCAATCTGGCGGGCGCTCAAATGAGACCTGAAGCGTGCAGACCCCCAAGCGCCAGCCGGACCCATGAAATAAGCTGTGGTGCTCGACGACGTATACCCCTCAGGATAAGCAACTGTGGTTGACCATCAGCGAATTCCGCCACCACCGCGCCGAGACGATCTTGGGCTAGCCGCGCGATGGTTACCAAAACGTGAGCGATCAAGCTGAAAAGCATATTCATCAAAGGAAAGCTTTATGTCGAAAAGATCACAAGTCCACACTTCACAGTAAATTCGCCCAGAATGAGCAATTCGTCTCGCGTAGATTGGCTCAAACCATCGACACGAGCACGACTCTGTCATATCTGCAAGGTGCCTCCGAAAAAGCAACTACTCGTCCAGCTGATCGAGCAATCTTTTTGCGTCTTTCAGATCGGCTGTATCGAAGCCCTCAGTGAACCAACTATAAGACTTCGTCAGTGTCGAGTGAGCTTTCCCTTTTTCTCCCCGATGGTTCCACAGGCGTGCAAGGCCGGTTGTCGCTCGGAGCTCGAACCATCTTGCCTGTTGACGGCTCGCGACGTTGATAGCTTTTAGAAAGCATGTTTCTATCTCACAGGAGCTGGAGGACCACGCGGTAACGTCAGACAGTTCTGAACCTTCGCAGCAGGATCGGAGGAGCACCTCTCCTTTCTGCCGATAGAGCTCTGCCTCGTAGAAGCGCTCTCCAGTTTTCTCGACGGCCTCGAGGCCTTGGGCAAGTATGGCGAGGGCTTGCGCGGTCGACCCTTTTTCCTTTGATGCTTCGGCCAGTAGGCCCAGAAGGTAAGGTCTAAGCAGTTCTGCGCCGGTCGCCAAGTAAGCTTCCATGCCACGCCTCATCTGTTCTATTCCTTCGTCTACTCTTCCTTTCTTAACCGATGCCCAGCCCAGCAGGATTCTTTGAAAGGCCGACCAAAACGGGAATTCGTGCTCAGTCGCTAAGTCTAAACTTGCAGTCCCTAGTTCTTGAGTTAATTCCCGCTCCTGCCGAAACTGATGGAGTGCCGCCGCAATACCTCGCGCGTATGCAAGGCTGTAGGGGTGAGTAAGCTGCTGAGCCAGGGTGATTGCACCCTGAGTTCTCTGGACAGCTTGATCTGAATAACCAACAGTCTGCAAAGCCCAGGCCGAAAAGATGGAAGAAGTCACTCCGGGATCTTGCCCCGCGTAGAAGAGAGCCAGCGAGCGATCCTGGTCAGAGTCATACAGGGCGAAACATCGTTCCAGGTGATCGCGGGCTTCGGCGAAATCGCCCTGGAAAAATCGGACCAACCCCAGTGCATTGTGAGCTTGCAGTAGTAGAGCATGATCCTGCGCACTCTCCGCCAAACTGAGAAGATGTTTCGCGAGGGTGAACGCCTTTTCGTGATCAGCTCGCACTAGGTAAAAGGCAAATAACCCGAAGATAACGATAGGAAGTTGCGAAGAATTTTCTGCTCGCTGACACAACTCTCGCGCTCGATCGTAAACGGCGCCGACCTCTGGAGCTGCATAGCCTTTGGTGGCAATCAGAACCGGACCGAGTGTCGTCCGCAAGACAAGTTCAAGTGCGCATCGTTCTACCGTTTCAGGCAGCGTTCCGATCAACTCAAGTCCTTTGCTTAGGTGAGCAACCGCCTCCCGATTGGCCGAACTCCTGGCGGCTCTCTGCCCCGCCTTGTGCCAATAGAATCCCGCGGGAGCAGCGAGAGCTGCCTCCGTATAGTGTTGCGCGAGGAGCTCGGGTTGCGCATCTGCAGTGCCAACAAATTGTGTCTCAAGCACCTTCGCCACTCGCTCGTGCAACTGCTTCCGTTTGCTTTTGAGCAGCGCATCGTACGCGGCATCCTGGATCAGTGCGTGCTTGAAGGTGTAGGTCGCCTCGGGCGGAATGCCATTCGTAAAGATCAGCTCCGCATCAGCCAACTTGATCAACGCCGCTTGCAAGTCGTCCTCTGGCAATTCCGAAACGGCGTGAAGTAGCTCGTAAGAAAATTCTTGCCCGAGGATCGAGGCGATCTGCGCAACCTGCTTTGCCGGACCTAGCCGGTCCAGCCGAGCCATCAGCGAATCGTGGAGAGTGGCCGGAATCTCGCGCAGTGCAGGCTCGGCGGCGCCCTTCTCCAGCACCGCGCGTGTTAACTCTTCGACGAACAGTGGTACCCCGCCGGTGCGCTGAACAACCTTTTCAATCGTCTCAGTCGAGAGCGCCCTGTGCGCAACCACGCTAGCCACCAATTCGCGCACATCAGGAGCTTGCAAGCGTTTCAGCGTCAATTGCGCGTAATGCGTTCGCAGTGACCATGGCACACGAAATTCCGGTCGAGCAGTACAAACCAACAACACGCGTGCGGTCGCTGCTTGCTCGGTTAGCAGTTGCATCAACTCGAGCGAGGACGCGTCGAACCAATGCAAATCTTCGACGACCATTACGACTGATTGCACCGCGCCGAACAACCATTTGGCGAGTGTCGCCAGGAGCCGTCTACGTTGTTGCTCCGGAGAAAGCATAAGGGACGGATACTTCTCGCCAACTGGAAGATTCAGCATCGGGGCGATAAGCGGCACCGCGTCGGCTAGGTTCAATCCCACCCCTTTCAGATCTCGTTCTAACGCATTAAGTTTCGCCGCTTCCGATCCCTCGCCACGTTGCGCGAAACCTTGTTGGAGCATGTCGGCAATCGGATAAAAGGGCGTGTTCTGAAAATATGGCGCACCGGCGCATTCGAGCCATAAGTGCGAGGTCTGGGCCAGTTGTTTGCGAAACTGGCGCACCAGTCGCGACTTGCCGATTCCCGCTTCGCCCGAGATCAACACCACCTGTCCTTCGCCATCACTCGCGCGCTGCCAGCGGTTCCATAAAAGCGCCATTTCCTCCGCGCGACCCACGAAAGGGGTGAGGCCCCTTACAACTGAAGCGGCCAGGCGGTTCCGCGCACCGCTGAGCTTGACGATTCGATACATCTCGATTGGCTGGGGGATTCCCTTTAGCTGATGTGTACCTCGCTCCATGACCACGAACAGGCCAGAGATGAGTCGATTGACAGAGGCGCTGACAAGCACGGTGTCAGGATCGGCGGACGACTGCACTCGCGATGCGATGTTGGCGGTATCGCCGAAGACTTCCGAATCACTGCCTGCACCCTTACTGATCACAACGTTGCCCGTATCGATGCCGACACGAACTGAGAGCCTGGGACGATCCCTCTTCGCGTCGCGATTGTTTAGCGCTGCAACTCCCTCGACTATCGCCAGTCCCGCACGCGCGGCGCGTTCGCAATCGTTATCATGCGCTTCTGGCCATCCGAAGTACGCCATCAAGCCGTCGCCAAGACATTTCGCCACATAGCCACCGAAACGAGTTACCTCTTCAGCCACTGCTGCGAGATAGTCCGCTTCAATTTCGCGCCAATCCTCAGGATCGAGCCGCGCTGAAATCGCAGTCGAACCCACCAAATCGCAAAACAAAACCGTCAGATGTCGGCGCTCACCGATGTCCTCTCGCGCCTTGACGCGTGCTGACTCGGAGACTGAGACAACGATTGGCACCCTAAGCACAGCTCCGCACTCACCGCAGAATTTCGCGACCGAGGGGTTCTCAGCACGACATTGGGGGCACGCGCGTGGAAGTACGACTCCGCATTCAGAGCAGAACTTGCTGCTTTCCAAATTGTCGCATTCACATCTGGAGCATCGCATCGAACTACTCTGATACTGACCGACAGGCACTACTTGTACCACTCGGCGCTGGAAAACCTAGTTGTACGAAAGTACTATAGTTAGATCGGCAATTTGTTGATCCTCAGGCTCATTTCGATTGGACCGATAAGAACCCCAGGCCACCCCGAACTATTATTCGCTCTCCCTTCACTTCGTCGATGGTTCCGGGGAACTACGCTGCCGTTCGATCCGATACGAAGAATTCGAGCTGGCAGTTGCAATTGGGGTTGCAATCGCCCTGTCGGCAACCGAGATTTGTACAGTCCTCCGTTCCGCCGAAGAGCTTCGACAGTTGAGCGCCACGAGGATGACGCCATATTCGTGGTGAATTCCGACTAGGCCTGGGAGAGATAATTTGAAACCCGGGGATCGAAGCCGGCTCGCTGGTGAGGTCCGCCAGATTGCAGAGCACCACCGTCAGATCATCGTGCTCGCCGATGTCCTCTCAAGCTAGGCACGCGGTCACTCAGGTTAGGTAGAACCACTGTTGCTTAAGTACCGCGCCGTATTCCCGCAGAACTTCGCGCCCGATGCATTTCAACACTGCATTGGGAGCAAGCGCGTGGAATTCCTTTCCGCTTTTGGCACACCCTCGTCCGACTGAATCTTGGAATTTTGCAATTTGAGTCACTCATCGATTCGGTGCCAATTTCTTCCGACCGATCGCATTTGTTCACGCGGCTCGGCAAAGCGCAGCTAGACCAGAGGGCGTTCACCGAGATGCATTGAACCATCGTTCAATAGACGACACATTCGATTTGTAACACTGTAGAGCAGCCGTTAATCCGAGAGCCAAACGTGAGACGTATCGCACAGCCTCGCTATCTGCTCCGTATATCTTGGTGCTTCGGACAGCTATGGAAGCCAGTTACCGTAGTTCCCGGTTTGCCAAAGCTAGTCAAAGGAACGACTATCAATTGATGTTATCGAGATTGATATCAGAAATGACTTGTTGAAGGAAATCCAGCCAGAGGGGAGTTATCGTGAATTTTCAGAGCCCTAGTCGAATTTATTTATTGATGGCGTTAGCGGCCTTTGGATGCGCTGGTGCGCAGGTTACACAACGAATTTCAGCGGCGCCGGTCATGATCTCACGCCCATCTCAAGTCATTATCTATCCGTTTGCTGCAGACGCATCCGACGTTTCACTCAACTCGAGCATCTTTCAAGTGGCGTACAGAAACGTGTCCGGGGAGAACCAGAGTGAGCAACAACTCCAGCTTGCCCGCCAGACGGCACAGAACATTTGTGTCCAGGTCGCGGCGAACTTGACGCAGCAAGGTATTACTGCCACCTGCCTCCAACGCGGAGTGCCTCCCAGCGGCAATAATGTGCTCATATTGGATGGCCAGTTCACCGACATAAGCGAAGGGAACCGGCTTCGTAGAATGGTGATTGGCCTTGGTGCGGGTGCGTCCAAGGTCGACACGGTGGTCCAGGTCATTCAGAAGACCGATCAAGGCGCGACCGAGATCATCGACTTCAGTACCAGCGCCGATAGCGGCTACATGCCGGGGGCCGGAATCACTGGGCCTGCTGGAGCGGCTGCGGGCGGGGCCGCGGCGGCCGCATCGCTTGGCGTCAACATCGCTGC
>JASHPB010000209.1 GCA_030038355.1 Candidatus Binataceae bacterium | reverse complement strand
CCCTGGTCGATCGCGAGGACGTATTCAGCCATCGGTGGTGTTGCCCCAATCAGGGAACGCTTCGCGGATCAGGAACCGCTGCCGGCTTCGCTTGCGCGAAGCAGGGCCGAGATCCATTCGACTTCGTTGGCGATGCTCACTTCGCTCAGGGTGACGGCACGGCATCTCGCGCGATCCCGACGACAAAGCTCCCCGATGCGGAGAATCCTAATTCGACGGGATCGTGGGCTCAACCGCGGCCAAAATGTTTCAGGAATCCTTATTGCATGGATCACTATGCAAGACTTGTCTTGCCTCGATCATCGGGCGAAGCCATGATAAGCGCGCTTGGCGAATAGGCCCCGCAAGGAGCCTGCTTATGAGCGAACTGGTCGAAAGCAAAGACGATCTGATTGCCTACTTCGAAACCGGCGCCAAGCCGCGCGAGCAGTGGCGCGTCGGCACCGAGTACGAAAAGGTTGTGGTGCGCGCGGAGGACGGCCGCGCGCTGCCCTTCTCGGGCTCGGCCGGAGTCGAGGAAATCCTGCGCCGAATGGCCGATCGATGGGACTGGGAGCCGGACGAGGAGCACGGCAGGATCCTCGCGCTCCGCGGACCGCGCGCCGCAATCACGATCGAGCCGGGCGGCCAGATCGAATTGTCCGGCGAGCAGTGTCCGACGATTCACTGTGCGCACGAGGAGTTCGAGCTCCACGTCCATCAGTTAACCGAAATTGGGAGCGAGATCGGGGCGCGAGTGTTGAGCCTCGGCATGCAGCCCGTCAGCCCAATCGATGAAATCGAGCTTCTGCCGAAAGCCCGCTACCACATCATGTATCCGTACATGGCGCGCAAGGGCACGCTCGGGCAACGGATGATGAAGCAGACAGCGGGAGTGCAGGCGAATCTCGACTATCGCGACGAGGCCGACGCGATGCGCAAGCTCCGCGTGAGCATGGGTATGGTGCCGCTCTTGTACGCGATTTTCGCCAATTCCGCGATTTCCGACGGCGGTCTCAACGGCTACCAGAGCTATCGTGGCCATATCTGGACCGACACCGACAACGATCGATGCGGCGTGCCCGATTTCGCGCTCCGCGAAGCTTCGACCTTCGCCGACTACGCCGAGTACGCGCTCGACGTGCCGATGTATTTCATCATTCGTAATCACGAGTATATCGACCTGACCCGCCCGCCGGGCATCACGTTTCGCACCTACCTGAAGGATGGCTTCGGCCGCGAGCGCGCCACGCTCGATGACTGGGGCGATCATCTGACGACGATCTTCACCGAGGTGCGGCTGAAGAAGTATATCGAGGTGCGTACCGCGGATAGTCAGCCGCCGCGCATGATGACGGCCCTGCCCGCGCTTATCAAAGGAATCCTCTACGACGACGATTGCCTGCTCGGCGCTTGGGACCTGGTCAAGCGATGGAGCTACGCGGAGCGGCTGAAGCTCAACGATTCGGCGCACAAGGTCGGCCTCGAGACGCGGGCAGGGAAGATCGCATTTCGCGAGTTGGGGACTGAGTTGATCACGATCGCCATACGCGGGCTTGAGCGGCAGAAGGCGTTGAACAATCGCGGCGAGGATGAGAGCATCTACCTGCTCGAGCTGCTCGACTTGGTGCGCCGCGGGCAGAACCAGGCGATGCTCGCGATCGATCGATGGAAGGGCAGCTGGAATTACGAGCTGAAGCGGCTCATCGATGAGCGATCGTACGACGCCGCGGCGCTTGGCTGAGATGGAATTTAGAGTCACCGAGTGGCACGTCCGCGCGCTCAACATCCTGTTGATCGCGACCATCGCCTACTTCGCGGCGCTGAACGTCGAAGACATAATCGCGCGAGCGTTGCATGGCTCCGGGGGAGAAGCTCCCTCGTTCGTCGCGTCGATTCCACCGTTGGGCGGAGCCAAGCCACGCCAGTATTACGATCAGATCGTCCATCGCGACATCTTCAACCTGATCCCGCAGGCGAGCGCGCCGGCGCCTGTGGTCGAGGAAGATTTGCATCTGAAGCTGCTCGGCACGTCGAGCCTCTCGCGCACCAAGCCGTACGCGATTATCGAAGACCAGACAGGCGAGCAGGCGCTGTATCGCGTCGGCGAGGAAATTCCCGACGCGGGCAAACTGATCGCGGTCGCGAAGACAAGTGCGCTGATCAATCGCAACGGCAAGATCGTCTCACTGCAGATGCCGAAGGATGAAATGCCGAGCATCGAGGCGCCGGCGATTCGGCCCGAGTTCGCGAACCCTGCCTTTCGCCGCCGAAATCCGAATTTCTTGCGCCGGTTCCATCAGGTGCCTCGCGCACCTGAGAGCCTGAACCTCCAGCGCACGGGACCGGATAGCTTTTCGGTGAACCGCTCGGATCTCATGAGCACGGTCGCGAATCCCGCGGAGCTGATGACGGAGATTCGCGCCGTACCCAACATCCAGGATGGCACTACGACGGGGTTCACTCTCTCCGAAATCGTACCGGGGTCGGTTTTCGCGCAACTCGGCCTTCAGGATGGCGACGTGCTGACGGGAATCAACGGCCAACCGGTGAACAATCCGCTGCAGGCCGTGGGGATGCTGACGACGATCGGCCAGCAGCCATCGCTCAACGTGACCGTGACCCGCGACGGGCAGCCGATCAGCCTGCACGTGGCTATCCACTAAGCGATGGAATTTCGTGCCGCGCGCAAGAGCGAGCGCGACGAAGTCCTCGACCTGCTTGCGCTCTGGTACGATGATCGCGCCTTCTTCGCCCTCTACAATCAGAACGATCCAACCTTTCGCGACGACCTTTGCCTGGTCGCGCTAGACAATGGCCGCATCGTTTCGACGGTGCAGATCTTCGATCGGCGGCTCAACTTCGACGGCGAGGAGGCGCCGATGGGCGGAATCGGCTCGGTGTTCACGCGCGAGGACTATCGTCATCGCCGCGTCGCGTCGGAGCTGATGCGGCTCGCGATCGCGACGATGGAGCGCGAGCGCTTCGAGCTTTCGCTGCTGTTCGCGGAGCGTGTTACGTTTTACAACCAGTTCGGATGGCGCGAGGTGGGGCGCAAGTTCAGCGTGCTCGC
>JASHPB010000208.1 GCA_030038355.1 Candidatus Binataceae bacterium | reverse complement strand
CCTTGGAAACCAGCGTGACCGCTCACCTCGCTCGCCTCGGTAATGTCCGCTGCTGAGAACGGACGTGCTTCGAAGTCCCATAGCCACGACTGAAGCTCTTTCGGCGAGGCTCCGCGCAAATCGAGATCTACGCCAGCGAGTCTGGCGACGATGGTCGCTTTCCAGATTCGCGGATTAGGCAGATACGAAAAAATTCGTAGTTTACTCATTTCGTTTTAGCCACGATTCCTCGAGCTGTCTGGCTTGGCGACGCCGCACCCTTGACTCATACTAAGTTCCAAAATAGAACTCAGTCAAGACCGAAGTTCCAAGACAAAAGTGACAACCCAGAAAATTCCACCGACTGGAGATTGAGATGCGTAAGGTTCGTTTCGAAACATCGGGAGCCGTCGGCTTTATCACTTTGGCAAATCCACCGCTGAATCTTTTCGATCAGGAACTGATCGAAGATCTTCGAATGAGCGTGAACCAGGCCCAGCAGCATCCGCTGAGAGCGCTGCTCGTCCGTGCCGAGGGCAAGAACTTCTCCGGCGGCGCTGATATCGTGGTTTTCAAGGGGACGACTGCCGAGGAAGCACGTAAACGCTTCACCAGCCATCTGAAAACGATCGCCGATCTCGAAGAGTTGCCGTTTCCGACGATCGCTGCTGTGCAGGGGGCTTGCATGGCGGCCGGGTTGGAACTCGTACTGGCCTGCGATCTGATATGGGCGGGTTCCTCGGCACGTTTCGGGCAGGTCGAGGCATCGATTGGAACGACTACACTACTTGGCGGCGTTCAACGTCTGGCTGAGCGGGTTGGCCCGAGCCGCGCACGCGAAATTATTTACACAGCCGACCAATACGACGCCGCGACCTTCGAGCGTTGGAACATCATTAACCGAGTTGTTCCAGACGAAAAGCTTGAGGCCGAGACTCTAGGCTTCGCCGAACGGCTCGCCAGCGGCGCAACCCTCGCCTATGCCGCCGGCAAGAAGATTATTCGGGTATATCTTGAGAAAGGTGTCCGTGCCGCAGACGCCGTGGTCGGCGAAATTGCGCCAGCGCTATTTGAGACTGATGACATGCGTGCTGGTGTGGATTGCCTGATCGAATACGGGCCTCGCCATTTTCGTGAGAAAGTCATCTTCCAGGGTCGCTAGCGATCCGGATGATCCTCGGGCGTCAATCGTGCGCTGCGCTGGATCATAGGAGAGAGCCATTATGAAGCAGGTTTGTTTGGTCATTGGAGCGGGTGCGGGTATTGGCGGAAATGTTGCCCGACGCTTTGCGCAAGAAGGCTATCACGCTTGTTTATGCCGTCGCAGCGATTTGGACGGATTGAACAGAATGGTGAACGAGATCAAAAGCGACGGCGGATCG
The DNA here is from genome assembly GCA_030038355.1 of Candidatus Binataceae bacterium. GTDB lineage: Bacteria > Desulfobacterota > Binatia > Binatales > Binataceae > JASHPB01. The sequence goes on along the minus strand of JASHPB010000208.1, from coordinate 1,290 downwards.
GCCACTGGATTTCTTCTGAACGCGGTCGAGGCAGACTCCATTGAAGAGCGGGTCGCCGCCATCGAAGCCGATGTCGGTCCGATCGAAGTCGCGGTCTACAACTTGGGCGCCCAGATTGGTGATAGGGCATTGAAGGATACATCGCTCAAGGCCTTTGAAACAGGCTGGCGTCTTGGGACGTTCGGTCTGTTTCGCTTCGCTTCAGTCTTATGCCCGCTGATGGTTGCGCGAGGCAAAGGAACAATCCTCGTGACCTCAGCTACCGCTGCGATGCGCGGAAACGCCGGTCAACATTCGCATGCCGCCGCAATGGGAGGGCGACGAATGCTCTGTCAGACACTTAACGCAGAATTCGCTTCGAAAGGAGTCCACATTGCGCATATCCTGATCGACGGCGCCGTGGATGCGCCCGACACTTTGGGAAAAATGCTTGGCCCGGAAAGGTTTCAACAGCTGAGGGAATCGCGAGGAAACGAACATGATGGGCTGATGCTACCGAAGCATATCGCGGAGACCTACCTCCACCTCGCGCAACAGCATCGCTCCACCTGGACCTTCGAGATCGATCTGCGGGCGTTCTCCGACAGGCCTTGGTGGAATCACTGAACAGTCAACTGTCGTCGGGCTGTTCAATGATTGGTACTGCGAGTTCGAATCCATCCCGCTCCGCCACAGAGTCTGTACTGTTTACGTACATTCTGAAGAAGGATGCAAATCGGCGCGTGCGCGGGCCGATTCGCTGAGCTCGTGGCACCGGAGACTCTGTCCGTGGCAATCTGCAGAATCCGACGATCTCGTGCGATCCTTTAATCTTGATGGCCCAGACTCCGAAGCGCTCGGCCGCAAACGAATCGAGAATGGCGCGAAGGGTCGCCTCAGCCTGCGCCGGCGAAATAACTTCATCGTCCCAGAGGAAGCGGCGAATCTCCGAATCCGTCCAGATGCGGTGCATTGCCTCCACGTCTCGCAGTTTGCACGGTCGGAGATACAGACGTGCGGTTTCGATCGAACTGGAGGGACGCTGATCCACGCGGCATTGCTTCACGCAAGCTCGATACCCGCGCTAGATGCTGCCAAATCGTGTCTGAACCGATGATTTCGGGCTTGGCAGCCTCGACTTTCCCGAGTATGCGGCCGAGCCTTCATGCCTGTTGGCCGGAGCGAAACGCGAAATCCCTCTGGGTCAGATCTCGCACCTCCGCGTCTGAAGACTCCGTCTCATTAGTTCCAGTTCGTGGACGTCGGTGGCGCGCCGTCTCGACTACCGAGCCGTTGGCCTTATGAGGGAGT
>JASHPB010000024.1 GCA_030038355.1 Candidatus Binataceae bacterium | reverse complement strand
CGTGGCTCGACGTGGGCCAACTCTGGGGAGTTGCTGCGTAAGGATTCGCAATGGACAGAAACCGGCGATCTCGATGTCCCCAGCATTTGAGCCGGACTACTGCGTGGGAAACAACGCTGCCCGCGTGACTTCCTTGCGCTCGCTTCTGTCGAGCGCTTCCGCAGCTCGCGACAGCGGAAACTTCGCGTCGCACAACTCGAGATACGGATATCGATTGATATGTGCCGAAAGGAAATCCAGCGATTTCTTAAGGTAATGCGGAGGATAGGTGGCGATACCGTGAATCTCGATCGACTTGAACGTGACCATCGAAGGCGCTATCGGCGCGGTCAATCCGCCTGAGATGTTGCCCAGTTCGAGGACGCGGCCACCATTACGAACCAGGTTCACCGAATCGATAAAGGCCTCGGGAATGCCCGCAACCTCGAGCACGACATCGGGGCCCTTTCCTCCCGTCAGTTCCCGCACTCGCAGCTGGCGAGCCTTCGGGTCCGGATATTGTCGCAAATCGATCGTCTCGTCGGCGCCGAAGCGCTTAGCCTGCGCGAGTCTCAGGTCGACGCCGTCGATCGCTATCACCGTTGCGCCACGCGCCTTGGCGATCGCCATCGCGTGGAGCCCAAGCCCGCCGGCGCCGAGCACCAGCAGCTTTTCGCCATAGGCGAGCCGGCCGCGATCGAGCGCCCAGAATACCTGTGACATCGCACAGTTGGCCGAAGCGGCAATCAGGTCCGGCACATTGTGCGGGATTCGGTAAAAGTGTTGATCCGGCTTTATGAAGTAGTGCGTCGCAAAGGTCGCGGTGAAGTGCGGCGCTTTGTCCGGATGCGCCGCGCCCATCACGCGATTGACGCATCCTGCCTGGTTGCCGTCAACGCAGTTTTCGCATCGATTGCACACCGTGTAATACACCGGCGCGATACGATCACCTTGCTTGACCGGCACGCCCGCCCAGTCTTTCGTGACGCCCTGTCCGAGAGCGTAAATGCATCCCGCCATCTCGTGCCCCGGCATGATTCCGCGCCGGCCGAATTCCCCCTTCCACATATGCACCTCAGAGCCGCAAATGTTGGTCTGGGTCACTTGCGCGATAAGGCCGCCGGGCACGGGCTGGGGCACCTCGTACTCGAAGAAATCGATCTGGTGTCCTTCGGGAATGAAAGCGATGGTGCCTTTCATCGTCGATGCACTCCTCTGCTGAAACCGATTTTACCGAAGGCTCTTTGCTAACTCATCCGCGTTCAATCAACGTTCCGGTTCCGAGTCCTCCGCCACAGCACATCGTAACAAGAGCCCGCCTGGTCGAGGTGCGCTCGAGCTCGTTGAGAGCCTTGATCAATAGCACACAACCGGTAGCTCCCAGCGGATGCCCGAGCGCAATCGCGCCGCCGTTGGGGTTAACCCTGCTCATGTCGGGGTGCAGGACGCGGGCCCAGCTCAGCACCACCGACGCGAACGCTTCGTTGATCTCGACGACATCGATGTCGCCGATCTGGAGATGATTTCTCTCGAGCAATTTCCGCGTGGCAGGAATCGGCCCTTCGAGCATCAGCACAGGGTCACAGCCGACCAGAACGGTATCGACAATCCGCGCTCGCGGACGGCAGCCAAATTCTCGCGCCTTCGCCTCGCTCATAAGCAATACCGCGGCGGCGCCGTCGGCAACCTGCGATGACGAACCTGCGGTGTGGATACCATCGGGCCTTGCGACTGGCTTGAGTCCGGCCAGCGCTTCGAGACTGGTCTGACGCGGCACCTCGTCGCGATCGACAGTTCGGATCTCCGCGACCTTGTCGCCATCGCGCACCGGCACCTGAACCGGCACGACTTGGGATTCGAAGCGCTTCTCCGCGATCGCGCGAGCTGCCCGCAGTTGCGATTCGAGGCCAAACTGATCGGTATCGCGGCGGGTGATTTCGTACTTGGTGGCGATTCTCTCGGCGCCTTCAAACTGACTCGTGAATTCGTAGTGCTCGCGATATTTCCGCGTGATCGGTTTGCCGAAGCCCGCCTGCGCGCCAGCGATCGCGTCGGAACCGATCGGAAGCAGGCTCATGTTCTCAACGCCACACGCGACGACCACCTCCTCGGCGCCGGAGGTGATCAGACTGGCCGCGAGATTGGTCGCGTATTGCCCTGATCCGCACTGGGAATCGACCGTCGAGCATGCCACTTCAGCTGGCAATCCCGCGGTAAGCCATGCGGTCCGCGTGACGTTCATCGCCTGCGCGCCGACCTGGTTGATACATCCGCCAATCACCTGCCCGACGGCAGAAGGCGAGACGCCGCTGCGTTGCAGTACAGCGCTCAGCAGGTGCGCGAGCAATTCGGTAGGATGCGCTCCGGAGAGAGCGCCGTTCTTTTTGCCGATCGGAGAGCGAGCGGCCTCGACAACTACTGCCTTTTCCATTTGTCCTCCAGATTTTCCAGTTTGTGTCCTCCGGTTGGCAACCGCTTGAGGACGATAACGATTGGCCGTTAACCGCGTCCTCGGCTCATCTGCGCTCTCTTCTTTTCGACCGCCGCGCGAACTCCGGCAACGACTTCCGTCAGCGCGGTTCCAGTGGGGAACACGGCGCTGGCGCCGGCCTCGAGCATAGCGGGAATTTCCTGCGCCGTTATCGTCCCGCCCACGAGGATCGCAACCTCACCAGCGCGTTCGCCGAGGGCCGCCGTTAGGCGGCGGGTCAGCGGCAAATGCGCTCCCGACAGGATGCTCATACCGATCGCATCGACATCCTCTTGCAGTGCCACTTCGGCGATATGCTCAACGTTCTGACGCAACCCCGTGTATATCACTTCCATACCAGCATCGCGTAGCGCGTAGGCTACAACCTTCGCGCCGCGATCGTGCCCGTCGAGGCCAGGTTTCGCGATCAACACCCGAATTCGGTGTTCATCCATCCAAACGTCTCCCCCGGATCAGAGCGCAACCGGCTCCAGGTAAGTCCCGAAGTGCTCGCGGAGCACGGCGCAAATTTCGCCAATACTCGCGTACGCTTTAACGGCCTCGCTGATCGAGGGCATCATGTTTTCACTGCCGCGTGCGGCTTCGGCAACCCGGGCGAGCGTCTGCTTCACTTTCGCATCATCACGACGGCTTCGCACTTCGGCGAGCTTCTGCCGTTGACGCTCGCCGATCTGCGGATCCGCCTGGTAGAGCTGCAACTGCTCGCGCTCGGGCTCCGTGCGCGCGAACTTGTTCACCCCGACAACGATTTGCTCACCGCTCTCGATTCGCATCTGATGTCGATACGCTTCCTGTGCGATCTCGCGCTGGATCAGCCCCTTCTCGATTGCGGGCACCATTCCGCCCATTGTTTCGATGCGATCGATTATCGCGCGGACCTCGGCTTCCACCTTGTCTGTCAGCGCCTCGACAAAAAATGAGCCGCCGAGCGGATCGACCACACTCGGCACGTTTGTCTCGTAGGCGAGCACTTGCTGGGTGCGTAGTGCCAGTTCGGCACTCTGCTCGGTCGGGATCGCGAACGGCTCGTCCCACGCCGCCGTGAATACCGACTGTACTCCCCCGAGCACCGAGGCGAGCAACTGGTAGGCAACGCGGACGACGTTGTTAAAGGGCTGCTGCGCGGTGAGCGTGCTGCCGCCGCATACGACGCCGAAGCGGAACATTTGCGAATTGGCATCGATCGCACCGAAGCGATCTTTCATTATTCGCGCCCACAGACGACGGCCCGCGCGATACTTGGCGACTTCCTCGAACAGATCATTGTGGGTGTAGAAATAGAAGCTCAGCAGGCGGCCGAACTGATCGAGGTTCAGTCCGCGATCGATACAGGCCTGCACGTAGGTGATCGCATCGGCCAGTGTGAACGCGAGTTCCTGAACCGCGGTCGCACCGGCATCGCGGAAATGCGCGCCCGCGATACTGATCGCGTTGAAGCGCGGTGCGTGCGTGACGCAATGCTCGATCGTGTCGACGATCAATCGCAGGGCCGGCGCCGGCGGGAAAAGCCAGGTGCCGCGCGAAACGTATTCCTTGAGAATGTCGTTCTGAATCGTTCCTGCAATCTTCTCCGCTGGAACGCCCTGCTTTTCGGCAACCGCCAGGTACATCGCCAGCAGAATCGACGCGGTCGAATTGATCGTGAACGATGCGCTCACCTGGCCCACTGGGATGCCGGCAAAAAGCTCCTCCATATCCGCCAGCGTGTCGATCGCAACTCCGACGCGTCCTACGTCATCGATCGCCATCGGATCATCGGAGTCCATCCCGAGTTGCGTCGGCAAATCGAGAGCGACCGAAATTCCCGTCTGGCCCTGCGCCAGCAGCCACTGGTAGCGCTGATTGGTTTCAGATGCGGTGCCGAAGCCGCTGTACTGACGCATCGTCCACAAACGGCCGCGATACATGGTCGGCTGCACGCCACGCGTGAACGGATACTCGCCCGGCGTCCCAAGCTCGCCGTGCCGATTGTTCTGGGTGTAGAGCGGATCGAGTTCGATTCCCGACGATGTCTTGGCGGGCGTTACCTTTAACTTCGCGACGCGCTCGCGCCATCGGCGTTCTGAATCGTGAGTGTCGCCGCCATTGGTCGTTATCGGGGATTCTCGCGAGATACCGGTTTCCGAAAGATTTGCCATCGCGTTTTATGCTCCGACGCAATACCGACTCTTGCCGTCTCGCGTCGCACTCAGCGGCGCTGCTTCCACGCCGCGACCGCTTTCAGATGATCATCTGATACCCAGGTACGGGCAAAACTGTCCGCCTCGAATTCGATCGCCGCTTCTCCGACGAGCCCGCTTCCGTGATTCACCTGATGCTTGATCGCACGCAGCGCTGCGTTCGGGTTCGCTGCTATCTGCCGTGCCAGCTCGCTGGCCGAATCGAGCACTGCGGCAGGGTCGACTAGTTGATCGACCAGCCCGATGCGCATCGCCTCGAGCGCATCGATAACTTCGCCCGTGAGCATGAGTCGCAGTGCGATCGAGCGCCCGACCAGTTCGACGAGGCGCGCGCGCCCACCCCACGCGGGCGTTATTCCAATCGTGACCTGCTTAAACGCAAACCGAGCGTGGCTGCTGGCAATACGGATATCGCAAGCCAATGCTACTTCGCAGCCGCCGCCGAAGCTGTCGCCATTGATTGCGCCGATCACGGCGATCGGCAGATCGCTAAGACGTGCCATCAGCCGCTGCATCTGACGCGACATCGAACTCGCAGCCTGATGCGTAGTCAGTTGTTCGAGCTCCTTGAGATCGCCGCCTGAAACGAAGGTCTTGTCGCCGGCAGCGGTGAGGATCAGCACCGAGAGTGTCGCCGCGGTCTCCACATGATCCAGCACGCGGGCCAACTCCGGCATCGTCGTGAGGCCGATCGCATTGTGAACGGCCGGTCGGTTAATCGTCAGCAATCCGACGCCGTCAGCCTCGACATATTGAAGCTGGTCGAGACCGGCAACTGGCGCGGATCTCTGAGCCTTAAGCTGGGCGGACATCTTCGGTTCTCCTGAATTCTGAGAAGTAGCCTTGATAACTATCTGAGGAAAACCCATTGCTTGGTTCGATCTGAAACGGACTGCGACCAATCTTGACAGTACCTTGAGAGTGACGTCCAGTACTTCTGTAGCCCGGGTCGAGCGAATGTTCGCGCCCGACGGCGAGCGTTGAGACGGATCGATCCTTTCGATTTCTCTGGCTATACGTCAGGCTGCGCACGGCTTGGTCTCTAAAGATAAGGGTTACCGAGCGCCTATCCAGATTTGATCATGGCGAACTTCGCTTTGAAGGATCGTTCCGCGATCGTCGGTGTCGGTGAGTCGGCTTACGGCCGCAAGCTGATGCGCAGCGCTATCGATCTGGCCGCCGATGCAATCGTGGGCGCGCTCGATGACGCCGGACTCACCCGCGAACAACTCGACGGACTGGTCGTGAGTTTCGGGTCACCCATCGGTGCCGATGGTGACACTCTTGCGCAAGTCCTCGGTCTGAATCTGCGCGCGTACAATCAGACTTGGGCGCACGGACGCTTCACGGGTAGTTGCATCCAGTGGGCCGCGTTGATGGTGAATGCGGGTCTCGCCGATGCGGTCGCGTGTCTTGCGTCGGTGAGTTTCTCGGCAGTGCGCCGGCCAATGATGGGTGGTGGCGGCGACCGTGAGGGTGGTCGCGAAGCCGGTGGCGGACACGGCGAGGATCCGGTGTTCGGCATGACCTCGCCGGGCGCTGGCGCCGCAATGGTCGCGCGCCGCTACTTCGAACGATTCGGCGCTGACAGTCGCGCTCTCGCGGCCGTGCCGATCGCATTTCGCAAGCATGCTTCGATGAATCCACACGCCATCATGCGCGAGCCGTTCGGCATCGACGAGCATCAGCGCTCCCGCTTCGTATGCGAGCCGCTACATCTGCTCGACTATTGCCTGATAAACGACGGCGCCGCCTGTGTCATCGTAACGACGGCGGAGCGCGCGAACGATTGCCGGAAATCACCCGTGTACATCAGCGGAATGCAGCCGCTGCCCGCCGGTCGCGAGGAATTCATCTGGTCGTATCCGGGGATGGGCATCGCGCAACAATCAGTCTTCGAGTACCAGCCGGAACTGCAAGCGGTCTATAAGATGGCGGGAATCACGCCGGCCGACGTCGATGCGCTTTTCACCTACGACGCGTTTTCGATCCTGGCTTGGATCGCGCTGGAGCGCTGGGGCTTCTGCAAGCCTGGCGAGGCGGCTGCATTCACCCAGAACGGCCGTATCGAAGTCGGCGGCGAGTTGCCGATGAATACCAATGGTGGACTGCTGTCCGAGGCACACATCATGGCGTGGAATCACCAGGTGGAAATCGTGCGCCAGCTACGCGGTGAATGTGGCCGGCGCCAGGTTAAGGATGCCAGCGTTATTCAGTGGGCAAACGCTTTCGGAGATTCGATTGTCTATCGTCGCTGAGCGAGGAGGATCGATGCCGCAAAATTCCTACCAAAAGCCACTGCCTGCGATTTCGTCGCTCAACAAACCGTACTGGGATGGATTGCGCAATCGCGAGTTGATGCTGCAGAAGTGCAACGGATGTGGAATGATCTGGGCGCCGCCATCACCGCTTTGCCCGGCGTGCTGGTCGCGCAAGTTCACCTGGACGCGACTCAGCGGCCGCGGCCGAGTCAGCTCGTGGGTCGTTTTTCATCAGGCGTATTTTCGCAGCTTCGAAGGCGACCTTCCCTATAACGTCGCAGAGGTCGAACTCGACGAAGGCCCGCGCCTGCTGACCAACCTGGTCGACATCGGCAACGATGCGATTCGCGCCGCTTTGCCGGTCGAGGTGGTTTTTGACGACGTGAGCGACGACGTCACGCTGGCGAAGTTCAAACCGCGCGCCGCCTGAATGCACCTCGCGACTTCCGCCGCCTCGAGGGTGGACGGATGCGGGCTGCGATAGCCTCGGCCATCATGGACGAGTATCTTGCGCAAGAATGCCAGTTTGGAGCGAATTTCCCGCAGGCGATGAAGACCGTAATATCCGACCGGCGCTCATCGAAATGCTCTCGTGCGCGAGATGTCGGTTAGTGTTCGAGGCAAGCTCGCCGGAATCCTAAGCGGGCTAATGCGGATCCTCCCGTCAGCGCTCCTGTCGATCGTTTTAGCGATGTCGATTTCACCGCCTCGAGCGGGTTGCGCGACAAATGCCGAAGCGGACGGCGCCGTCGACGAGCTTTACAAGGAACGTTGCGCCTCATGCCACGGCTCAATGGGCTCCGGCCATAGCTCGCGGGCGAATGCTCTCGACGAGCGTCCCCGTAGTTTTCACGATTGCGACTGGATGGAGATGATGTCGGACGCGACCCTGTTTTTGATCATCAGGGACGGCGGCGACGCAGCCGGCTTTCGGCCAGGGATGCCTGCCTTTGGCAAAGATCTGGATTACGATCAGATGGTGGCCTTGATCGCCTACATCCGCAGCTTATGCCGCCCAAGCGATTCCTTCCGGCTTCATCATCGAGCAGCCGTCAAGAGCGGGCGAGCAGACCGCCCGTTCCGCGGCGCTACTCAAGACCTCTTCGATGTGCGAAACAACTAGTCTTATTTCTCGATGTTGACTATCAGATCAGCTCCAGATCATTGACCGACCGTGCCCGCCCAACCGAGTAGCGTCCGAGCTAGAAGGGCGGCGACTAGTTCTGCTTTCGCCAGGTCTCGCTGATCTGATTACCTGGATTCGTATTCGTATTGTTCAGTACGACGATTTTACCTGACTCGGCGATTGCCAAGCTCTGCGTGTAGGTTCCCGAGCAGTCGGCTGATGATCCAGTGAACGTAATCGAGGTGGTACCGCTGCCGTCCGGGTTGACTGTGTAGGTGCCCTTTGAGGTGACATTAGTGCAGACCGTGCCATCGAACTCGAAGGTCTCGTGGCCGCTGATATTGCCGTTGCCGTCGGCCGTCAGAACCGCCGTACCATTTAAGAGCATGACCGAACTGCCTTCCACTACCGAACCCTGGAAGGTGCTCGCGTAACTCCCTCTGATGCTGCGCTTGGAAAATCCGAATCCGGCCGGCGCTTTCGCGCTCTGGAGGGCAATCAACGCACCTGCGGCGGCGAGCGTCAGCCAACCGATTTTAATCTTCATAAATCCTCCGGTAGGAAAACCTAGCTGGAAGTCATGCCGGTCTCAATCGTCAAAATATCACCCGAGTGTCTGCACCAGGAGCGGTAAAAATCCTTCGGAAAAGTCTCAGTCCCCTAGAACCTCGTTGCGGTTCCGCTACCGTGACATTCAGGATCGGCACCGCGCAACTGAGTGGACCCGGAGGTGGGCCTTCCGCGTAGTTTCCGGTGCTTCCTTCACTGAATCCGTTGATCGTGTCGCGGTCTTCTGACCGGTCTCGCCGAGCATCGTGAAAGTCAAATTATAGTTCATTAAAGCACGCATCTGCTGGAAGAAACCTGCAAGCGCAAATCTTATCTTATTCTAATGAAGGAACGGACGTGCTGCGGTGCGCCGCTACATCAGCCGCAAATTCGATTGCTACATGGGCTTCGCGTACACACAAAAGTTCGGGCGAGACAGCGTCTTTCACCGGTGACAAAATCGGCAGCATTCACGATCGGCCTTTCATCTGCGGAGCACGCCTCTCATAACTGAGTCCGCGAATCGACGATCTCTCGCCTTCAGAACGGCAGAAAGTATGAGACGCCGAGCACGGCACCGCCGGGTGAGTTAAGGGAAACGTCGTTGCGCTCTGTATGGCCATTCGAGAAGTGCGTGTACTGATAACCGAGGTACATGGCGGTCCTCGATGAGACGAAGCATTCTGCGCCGAATCCCGCCTGCATGATGAACATGAATGGGCCACTCAGGCGCGTGACCTTGAGATCGGTCCCGCCTATGCCGCCGAGCCAATTGACCCAGGGAACGAACGGTCCGAAGCTGAGGCCCGTAAAATGGTAGCGAAGATCCAGAGCACCGCCACCATAGTTCTGGCTCTGTGAACTGAAGCGCACGTAGACTGGCTCGAGCCCCGTCTCCAGCGAGCCGTCGATCAAGCGAAGTCCAGTATGAAACGGAGCAAAGGGCAGCAGCGAAAATCGCGCGCCGAAGTTCCACGCGTTGAGATAACCGTTGGTGGCGAGCCGACCGAAGTGATTGAAGCCGCCCTCGGCGGAAAAGACGATCGTGTCTTGCGCGAATGGATCTTCAGCCCGCGCAAGGCGCGGCCATGCGATAAGGAATCCAAGAGCCGCAATGAGGAAACCGTATCGGCGCACCAATCACCTCGAGTAGTCGCACCATTATTGCGCAAGCAACCGCCAAGACAAAAGCCTTGAGTTCACCCGCCAACCCGGGTCGTCGGCGGCGAGCAATTCGCTCCAGTCGGAACGTCTTCGCTCTTACACTATCTGTCCGGCTCGTGCAGACGTGTAGTTGCCCGAATCGACGACGACCTCGCCGTTGACGAATACCTTTTCGATTCCGCGCGCATGGCGAATGTAGCGATTTCCGCCGCCGGGAAAATCGCCGATGAAGACCTCGTCGCCACGCGCGATGGCGTTCGCATCGAAGAGCACCAGGTCGGCGGCCGCACCCTTGGCGATTCTGCCTCGATTCCGGATGCCCCAGGCATCGGCAGGCTCGGCGCTTAGCCGATGCACCGCGCGCTCGAGGCTCAGTCGGCCGAAGCGCCGAACGAAGCGCTCGAACAGGTCGGTCGTGTCACCGGCGCCGCAGAACTGCGAGACGTGCGCGCCCGCGTCGGACGCGCCGATATGAATCAGCGGATGGTCAAGAATTTTCGCGACGATTTCGGGATCGGCGTGAATGAAATTGTTGATCTGAAACTCGGTCTGCAAACCATCAGCCAGCGCGATATCGAGCATCATGTCGGCGATTGACTTGCCGTGTTCCTCGGCGATCTCACTCAACCGCCGCCGCTGATACTGCTGGTTCGACTGACTATATACTTCGCCGACCACCGCGGCGCTGAGTAGCGGCATTATACGATTCGCGTCGCTCACCAGCTTCTCACGCCGGGCAGGATCAGCAAACGACGCGATTCGCTGCTCGAGCGGAAGCTGCATCAGCTCGTACCATGACGGAACGCCGTACAAGAGGAATGACGTTTCTGAGAGCCGGATATTGATATTGAAGCTTCGCGGCATCGATTGGCCGAACACCTTAGCGCCGCGCGCGCGCTGCTGCTCTAGCTTCTCCAGGTTGCGCTTGTAGTTGTCGGGCGCGACCGGACTGTAGACGATGGGCGCGATAGTACAGAAGATGCCGCTCTCGAGGCTAAGGTCTCCGAGCTCCTCGATATTTTTCAATTGCTGTTCGGGATCAATGAGGTAGGGAACCGTTTGAAGCGCACCGCGCCCGCTCCTTACCATCGCTTTGCAGAGCGCGATTTTCTCGCGCATGTCAGCGAGACGGCTCGGCACTGGCCGCAGATTCTCGTCGATATCAACGTACGATGTGGAGAGTCCGATCGCGCCCTCGTTCATAGCTGCTTCCAGCACCGCGGCCATTCGCTCTATCTCGGCATCGGTCGCAACTCGCTGCTGGCTCTCCGGTCCCATCACGTACCAACGTAGCGCCGAGTGACCGACCATCGCGCCCACGTTGATGCCGAGGCCGGGACGGATGAAATCGAGATAGTCGCCGAAGCTTTCCCATTTGAATGGTACGCCCGCATCGAAGGTCGGCTCCTTGATGTCCTCGATCTTGCCGAACATCCTGACCAGCTTGCGGCTGGATCCGTGTTTCACCGGCGCGAGGCTGAGCGAACAGTTGCCGACGATCACGGTCGTCACGCCGTGCTCGAGGCTCGGCGTCGCCAGCCGATCCCAGCATAGCTGGGGGTCGTAGTGGGTATGCACATCAATGAAGCCGGGGCTGAGAACATGGCCGTTGGCGCTGATTTCGATCGCCGCGCGACCGTCGAATTTGCCGACCGCGACAATCTTGCCGGCATCGATGGCGACCTCACCCATGAAAGGCGCTGCTCCCGTTCCGTCGACTATCAAGGCATTGCGAATGACGGTTGTAGGTTGGCTCACTGCCATGTCCTCTTCTCGGTGTATGGGATATCAGTGACTATTTGGGCGGCCGCAACTGAACAGTCATTTGCGAAAGCGCTTGACTAGCCACTCGGTAATTGCCCTGTTCACTTCAGCCGGAAATTCCTGCTGCACCCAGTGCCCTGCCCTCTCGATGTTGTGCATTTCGAGATCGGAGCAAAGCGCCGGCATTCCAGCCGCCATCCGCGGTGGCAGCGCTACGTCCCACGCGGCCGTGATCATCAGGCATGGGAGAGTGAGCTTCTTGGTTCCGATTTCAGGATGCTCTTTCGAATTCCGATCGATATTCCGATACCAGTTGATGCCGCCGCGGAACCCGCTCTTCTCGTAAGCGTGGACGTAAACGTCGAGCTCCTCGGGAGTCACGATCAGCGGCGTGTCGGGCTTCAAATCATCGATACGACGGAAGGGATTCATGTCGAAGTCACCGCCCGCCGTCATCCGTTTTGCGGCTTCGGCCGGATCGACCGGCGCGCGCATGAGACGATCGAAAATCGTCCGTGCTTTCGGGTCCATCGCGGCCTCGGCGACTCCGGGCGGCTGAAACCAGAGGATGTAGTACCGCTCGTCCTTGCCGCCCACGAGGTTGCGCAGCGTCGAGATGGGAGGAATCGCCATGTAGGGGGTACACACGCCGATAACGCCCGCCGTGCGCTCGGGATAGAGCACCGGCATCGCCCAGGCGACGAAGCCGCCCCAATCATGGCCGACGAAGATCGCTCGGTCGATGTGGAGCGCATCGAGCAGACCGACCAGATCGCCGGTCAATTCCGTGAGGCTGTAATCGCCAACATTGGCCGGCGCGCTCGATCCCGCGTAGCCGCGCTGGTCGGGCGCAATCGCGCGAAAACCCGCGGCTGCAACTGCGGGCACCTGATGCCGCCATGAATATGCGAGTTCCGGAAAGCCGTGGCAGAACACGACCGTCGGCCCACTGCCGAGTTCGTGAACCTCGAGCGTTAGCGACGGTTGATTGCCGCGCGGCTTTAGTTTAACCGCCTGCGCCTCGGGCCAGTTCAGAGTTGTCATGACAAGTCTCCCGGCTCAGTGCTTTTGCTTCGCCGCTTGCTCAGCGAAAAATTTCTGCACCGTTTCGGTTGCCGCCGAAATCGCCTTACCGATCAACTCCTTGTTGTTCGCGGTGTACCACTCGAGCGAGGCGACGCGCGCGACGTTCGAGCCGTTGAAGTGCGGCAACACATGACGCGCGAACAGCTCATACGAATGCTTGGTGGCTTCGAATGGCGCCCAGTTGTGCGCCAGCATCAGGAAGCATCCGAAACCGCCCGACTGCTTCTCGAGACGTTCGATCATCTCGATCGCGTCATCCGGAGTGCCGATCACGGCGCGCCCCGACTTGACCATCGCCTCACCCGGATCCTCGGCGCTGAGGTCGTCGCCGGTCGCCGTGGGATTGAGGCGGCCGAAGTAGTTGACCCACTTCGTGAGTCCGAACTCGACATCGCGGCGTGCCTGCTCGCGGCGCTCCGAAAGATGCATCGGCGCTACCAGCCGCAGTACCTCGCGATCCATCTCGCGTCCGTGCTCGCGCGCGATGTCGCATGCCACCTGCCAGTTCGTTCCCAACACGTCGTAGCCGGCCTGCTGCGACGCGGCAACGCAGAGCATACCAGCGCCGTAACGGCCGGCGAGCTTGCCGCCCGAGGGCGTGAAGGTGCTTGCCACCGCGAATTCGGGACGCGGCCGCGTGTAGGGCAGCAACTGGCATCGCGCCTCCTTGAGGGTGTACCACTCGCTGCTCTCGCTAACGACTTCGCCCGCCAGCAAGCGCAGGATGACATCGAGCGATTCCGCCATGCGATCGCGCTGCTTTGGCACTGGCACGCCGAGCATTTCTGCATCGGAGGGCAGGAGGCCAGGGCCGACGCCGAACATGGCGCGGCCGCGCGTCATGTGGTCGAGCTGAACGATTCGATTCGCCACCATCAGCGGATGATGGTAGGGCAGCGAAATCACTCCGGTGCCGAGGCGGATGCGCTCGGTGCGCTCGGCGGCCGCGGCGATCATAAGCTCCGGGGAGGCGATGATTTCGTAGCCCGCCGAGTGGTGCTCGCCAATCCAGGCCTCGTCGAAGCCGAGCTGGTCAAGATGCGAAATCAGCTCAAGATCGCGCCGGAGCGCGAGCGTCGGGTCCTCGTCGACCGGATGAAAGGGCGCCAGGAAGATGCCACAGCGCATCCGGTTGGGCCTGATTGTGGTCATTCGATACTCCTCGGGAAAACGGTTCGGATGAGGCTAGCACGGATGCTGCCGGCAGGAAGCCCAGCATCGAGTAAATGGCCGTTTACCTCGTCGCAGCGTAGTGAACGCTTGTTTACTTGTCAACGATAAATGGGCCATCATGCTGCGGTGAGTATCAACCGTCCCCGACGCGCCATCGAAAAACCGCCAACCTCAAGACCGCTGCCCCACAAGCTTGCCGCACGAGCGAGTGCTGGCGGCCGCAAGGGCGCGTCGCTCGCGGATAGTTCCGAATCGACCCGCGAACGAATCCTCACCTCGGCCGCACGCCTGTTCGCCGAGCTCGGATTCGAGAACACCTCGATGCCGGAAATCGCCAAGGCGAGCGGAATCACCGCCGGTGCGATCTACAAGCATTTCGAAAGCAAGGGCGAGTTGCTGCTCGAGGTGGTGAAGCGCGCGATTCAGTCGATCCCACTCTTCCTGCAAGGTTCCGAGGCGGCCAGGGATGCTTCCGCGCTGCCGCGCCTCGCCGCACTTTACACGGAACCGGAGCTCAAGCTCGTGCGCCAGCTTTCGATCGAGGTGCACTCGGCCGCAACCAAGGATCCGAAGGTGGAGCGCCTGCTTTCACGATCGGATGAGCTTTCGATTCAGCGCATCGGCGAGATCGTCGCCGAAGGTCAGCGCACCGGGCTCTTCGATGTTTCGCTCGACGCTGACTTCACCGCGCGCCTTTTCAGCGTCTTCATCATGGGACTCATTCACATGGAGACGCTGCTCCCCGATCAGGTGGGAGACAGCGCGTGGCGGGACTTTGTCGAGGGGCGAGTCGCGGCGCTGCTCGGCATGCGATAACAATCAGTCGACGCAAATCAGCGCGCGCCACCGCGAAGCCGCCGATAGCGGCGGATCAGCGCATTGGTCGAGCTGTCGTGCTTGAGATCCGGCTCCGCGATGTTCTCGAGCTCCGGGATGATCCGCTTTGCCAGCACCTTGCCCAGCTCCACGCCCCACTGATCGAACGAGTCGATACCCCAGATTGCGCCCTGCGCAAACACATTGTGCTCGTAGAGTGCGACCAGGCTGCCGAGCGCGCGGGGAGTCAGCTTCTCCGCCAGGATCACGTTGCTGGGGCGGTTGCCCTCGCAGACGCGAAACGGAGTCTGGAAATCGGGCGAACCTTCGGCCTTCAACTCCTCGGGCGTCTTGCCGAAGGCGAGCGCCTCGGCCTGCGCAAAAACATTTGACATCAGGTAGTCGTGATGCTGCCGCAGCGGGCTGAGCGGCTGGCAAAATCCGATCAGGTCGCAGGGTATCAGCTTCGTGCCCTGGTGTATCAATTGGTAGAAGGAATGCTGACCGTCGGTACCCGGCTCGCCCCAGATTACCGGGCCGGTCTGATAGGTGACGTGGCGACCGTCGAGATCGACGTGCTTACCGTTGCTCTCCATCTGCAACTGCTGCAAATACGCGGGGAAGCGCCGGAGATTGTCCGCGTAGGGCATGATGCCGAACGTCTGCGCGCCGAAGAAATTGTTGTACCAGACCGTGAGCAAACCCATCAGCACGGGCAGATTCTTTTCAAGCGGCGCGCTCTTAAAGTGCTCGTCGATCGCGCGAAAGCCGGCCAAAAGTTCGCCATAGTTTACCGCACCGATCGCGATCATGTTCGAAAGCCCTATCGCGGAGTCCATCGAGTAGCGGCCGCCCACCCAATCCCAGAAGCCGAACATGTTGGCCGTGTCGATACCGAACTTTTTGACCTCGGCCGTGTTGGTTGAGATCGCAACGAAGTGCTTCGCCACGGCGGCGTCGCTCTTCAGCGAGTCGACGATCCACTTGCGCGCGGTGGCGGCGTTGGTCATGGTCTCGAGCGTCGTGAAAGTCTTTGACGACAGGAGGAACAGCGTCTCGGCCGGATCGATATCGTGAGTTGCCTCAGCGAATGCCGCGCCATCGATATTCGCGACGAAGCGAAAGGTCATCGAGCGATCGGAGAAATCGCGCAGCGCGGCGTAGGCCATCTCCGGCCCAAGATACGAGCCGCCGATGCCGACGTTGATAACGTTGCGAATCCGCTTGCCGGTGTGACCCTGCCATTGGCCGCTTCGCACTCGATCGGAGAAGGCAGCCATTTTGTCGAGCACGGCGTGGACTTCGGGCACCACGTCGGCGCCATCTAGCTTGATTTGCACCGAGCGCGGCGCACGCAAGGCAATGTGCAACACGGCGCGCTGCTCAGTCGTGTTGATCTTGTCGCCGCGGAACATGGCGTCGCGCCGCTCGGCCACGCCGCATTCGCGCGCGAGCTGGAGCAAGAGCCGCAGGGTCTCTTCGGTCGCGCGATTCTTCGAGTAATCGAGATAGAGTCCCGCCCCTTCAGCCGTCATCGTTTCGCCGCGGCGCGGATCGTCGGCAAACAACTGCCGCAGTTGGACATCTTTGATCTTTTCGTAGTGAGCCTGGAGGGCGCGCCATGCGCTGGTCTGCGTCGGATTGGTCATCGCTCAATTCCTCCGTGCGTTTTGTTCGATTCCGCCTCGCGCCAATACTACTTCGTCTCGGACGGATGCGGATTGATCCATGGACCGTCCGCACCGATCAGTTGATGCACTTCCTCGGGTCCCCAGGTGTTGGGTTCATAATTGTAGACCGGCGTGACGTTACCGAGGATTGGCTGAACGATCCGCCACTGCGCCTCGACGAGGTCCTGGCGCGCGAACAACTCGTTGTTGCCGCGCATCGCGTCGCCGAGCAGCCGCTGATACGGCGGCTCATCCAGCGCGGCCTGCCGCTGCAGCATCAGCTCGACGTCATTGCCAACCATTCTTTCGCCGGGCACCTTGACCCGAACACCGAGCGCGATCACGATGTCTGGGCTGAGCCGCATCCTCATGTGCCCGGATGTCGCTGGCACGATTTCGCCGAACGTTTCGCGGGGCGGCCGTTTGAAGGTGACGACCACTTCGGTCGACGTAACTGGCATCTTCTTGCCGGCGCGGATGAAAATGGGCACGCCGGCCCAGCGCCAGTTGTCGATAAAGAGCTTGATCGCGATGAATGTTTCGACCGTCGAACCTGGCGCCACGCCCGGCACCGAGCGATACCCGTTGTATTGTCCGCGCACCACCGACTCCGGTGTAAGCGGACGGACCCCTTTGAGCAGGCTCGCCTTCTGATCGCGAAGCGCTTCGTGGTCCTCGCCGCTCGGTGGATCCATCGCAAGATTCGCGAGCACTTGCAGCATGTGGTTCTGCACGACGTCGCGCAGCGCACCGGCCTCGTCGTAGAACTTGCCGCGATCCTCGACGCCGAACTGCTCGGCCATGGTGATTTGGATGCTGCGAACGTAGAGGCGGTTCCACAATGGTTCGAAATTCGGATTGGCAAACCGAGTGTAGAGGATGTTCTGTACCGGCTCCTTGCC
>JASHPB010000207.1 GCA_030038355.1 Candidatus Binataceae bacterium | reverse complement strand
CATCTTGATCTTGTTATGGACCTCGTAACCGATCGCGCGGATTGCGCGGATCGTAGCGGTCGAGGCGCGCGGCGAGTCGGGCGTCGGATCAAAAGGGATGAGAAGCTCCGGCGAAATCAGCGTCTCGCCCTTGGCGTTGGTCGCGATTTCGGGTCGCGCGCGGATGATATTCAGCGTTTCGTGGTTGATGAAACCGGCTTCAACCGTCACGCCGCGGTAGAGCAGGATATAGTTGTCGATCCCCACCGACTGCATGAGCGTGCGGCGCATCCCATCGACGAAGCCGAGCAGGATCGTAAGCACCATCACGACCAGCGCGACGCTGAGGGCCGTCATCGCCGAGGAGGTCAGGCGCTGGCCGAGGCTGCGGACGCTGTAGCGGATTGGAACCAAAGAGGAAGTCCTCCTGGCCGCGCGAAATTGACGTGGAGCTTACGCTTCGGCCGTGGGCTGCACAATGCAGTGCGCTTGCGGCAGCAACGTCATAATGAACGCTCGCGCCAGACAACTCTCGTCGTTGGTGCGCGCGTTCGATTGACGTATTGTCAACACGTTAAGCGAAGCTGGAGACAACCGTAGCCGGTCGCTAACCTTCCTGTGCTGTCATCCCGAGCGAGCGTTGCGCGACGAGGGCTTCGAAGTGCCGCTTAGCGCGCGAAGCTTGCGTTTTTTGGCTCGGACGAGAGACGCGACCCGCGTCTTGCTTCAGAGGGTGCGCTTGAACGATACGCTCGCCAGCAGCAGCATCAGCACCATGAAGCCAAAGAGGAATGTCAGGTCGCCCCCCACGGCCGCGAAGTCGGCGCCCTTGAAGAGAATCTGCTTGATCGCGCTAACCGCGTGCGTCTCCGGATTGTACTTGGCGAACTCTCTGAGCCACGGCGGGAAACTCTCGACCGGGTAAATCGCGCCGCTCGGAAAAAACAGGATCACGTTCAGAAAGCCGGAGAAAGCGCCCACCAGCCGCGGATGCCCCGCGCGGCCGAGCAGGGCGAACGTCATCGCGAGCAGACCAGCCGAACCGACGACGATTATTCCAATCAGCGTAAGCAACGCGATCGGGCCGCCCGCGATGTGTCCGTGTGTGACCAGAAGTCCGATGAACAGGACAATCACTCCACCCGTGCTCGTGATTGTCACGCCGCTCGCCAGAATCCCGCCCGCGATGTCCCACCTCGAGAGTGGAGTCACGAGGTAACACTCGGTCACGCCCATGAACTTGTCCATCACCCAGTTGAACACGCCACACATCAGCGATCCCATGAACATCGCCATCACGATCACGCCGGGAATCAGCGAGCGATCGTAGTCGACGTAGGGGTATAGCCAGTTCGGGCGGAGCGAGATCTCGTTGAGCTTGGGCTCGCGCGCCGTGACGAAGCTGACGCGAATTGCGCCTGCCGCCTCTGTCACCGCGCCCTCGAGGGCGGTGGCGCTAACGCCGTCGATGTTGTCGGTGAACATCCCGATTTCGCCGATTCGGCCCTCGGCCACGTCATGGCTGAAGTCGGGCGGGATTACGATCACGCCCTTGTACTCGCCGTCGCGCGCGTCCCTGATCGCGGCGCCCGGGTCGTCCATGAAGGTGAGGTCGACGGTCTTGGGTCCCGCCTGCAGCGCGAGCATCTCCTCGATCATGCGGCGCGCGTAGAGGCCGTGGTCCTGCGCGACGATCACCACCGGCAGATGCTTTAGCTGACCCTGAAATGAGTTGCCGATGATGACCAGATAGACGATTGGCATCAGTACGGTCGTGATAAGCGTCATGGGATTGCGCATGAGTTTGCGCAAATCGCGGCGCATAATCGCAACAAATCTCATGGCCTCATCGCCTCATCGGCTGCTGCGGCATGCCGGCGCCGACGAACAGACTGACTTTCTTGGCGCCCTCGTCGCGGAGTGTGCGTCCCGTAAAATGAATGAACACGTCCTCGAGCGACAACTTGTGAACAGTGATCGAGGTGACGCGGTCGCCCGCCGCCTCGATCGCGTCGAGCACCAGCGGGATCGCGTGCGAGCCGTCGTCGGTCGCGAGGCTCAAGCGGCTTTCGCCATCGCGGTTGACGCCACGGACATACGGCTGGCCTTCGAGCAGGGTTGCGATTCTGCCGGCGTCGTGCTCGACCGCGAGATCGATCCGGTCCGAGCCGGGCACCACAGACTTGAGGCCGACCGGCGTGTCGAGCGCGATAATCTTGCCGCCGTCGACGATCGCGATTCGATCGCATAGCGACTCGGCCTCGTCCATGTAATGCGTCGTCAGCGAGATCGTTATTTCGCTTTCCTTGCGAAGCTGCTCAAGCAAATCCCAGACCGCGCGGCGGCTCTGCGGGTCGAGGCCGATCGTGGGCTCATCGAGGAACAATACGTCGGGCGAATGAATGAGACCGCGCGCGATCTCGAGTCTGCGCCGCATACCGCCCGAGTAGGTCGCGACCAGGTCGTGCTGGCGCTCCTTGAGACCCACCATCTCGAGCAGCCGCTGCCCGCGGTCGCGCCGCTCGCGTCGCGAGAGCCCGAAGAACTCTCCGTAGATGTCGATGTTCTCCCATCCCGTGAGGTCGAGGTCGGAAGTGAGTGCCTGCGGGATAACACCGATCTGTTTGCGGACGGCCTGCGGATGGCGCGCTACGTCGATACCCGCGACATAGCCGTGGCCCCCCGAGGGAGGGAGCAAGGTGGTGAGCATCCTGACGAGCGTGGTCTTGCCGGCGCCGTTGGGGCCGAGCAGACCAAACACTTCGCCGCGAGCGACCGAGAAGCTGACCTTATCGACCGCGGTGAAGCTGCCGAAGCGCTTGGTCAGCTCGCGGGTCTCAATTGCGGCTGCTGAGTCGGGTTCCATCGTTGCGCAGGAACGTCACTTCCGCGGTCATGCCGGGCTTGAGCTCGCCCGAGCCTTGCAGCACCTGCACCTTGACGTAAAAGGTGCGGATATCCTGGCGGCCACGGCGCACGTCGCGCTCGGTGGCGAATTCGCCTTCCTGCCCGATCGCCATGATACGCCCGGTGAAGGTCTCGGGCGGATTCGTTGGGAGGCGCACCTGGGCCGTCTTTCCAACGTATAGCGAACCGAGATCGGTTTCTTCCACATCGACGCGCGCCCAAATGGTAGAGAGGTCGTCAACAGTGAGGATCGGCGTGCCGGGCGTCACCCATTCGCCGACTTCGAGGGCCTTGCTCACGATCACTCCGTCGACGGGCGACTTGACCTCGGTGTCGCGCAGTTGATCTTGGTAAAACTTAAGGTTGGCCTGGCCGCTTAGCAGATTGGCCTCGGCCTGCTGCTCCGCGGTGAGCGCGTCGTCGCGGACCTGGGTGGCGACGATATGCGACGCATAGAGGGTATTGTCGCGGGCGAGATTGCGCTTGGCCTGTGCCAGGTCGGCCTCGTTGTGAGCAAGGTCGGCCTTGGCCTTTTCGAACTGATTGCGGATGTCGATATCTTCGATGCGGCAGACCACCTGACCCTTGGTTACGTGGTCACCCTCGATCAGATCAAGCTCCTTGATTCGGCCTGCGATGCGGCTGGTGATATTGACCTCGGGCGCCTCGATCATGCCGACCACGTCGATGTGGCTCCGATCCGGCGCTGGCCACAGGTAATGACTGCCAAAATAGTAGAAACCGAGCGCCAGCACGGCCAGCATAACCAGCCGCACGAGGCGACGGATAATTGCACGCATCAACCAGCCCGAAGCATCTCGCGTGTTTCAAGTTCTCGGGTAGAGATAGCGCGCAACAGCAGGTCGGGCAAATCGTGAGCGATCTCTTCGACGTCGCGGTCAGTCTCGTAATAGAGCAGCACCGAACGGACGGCGCCGAGGATCATGAGGGCGGCAAGATGGGGATCGCAGCGAGCGAAGATGCCGCGGCGCTGGCCTTCTTCAATCAGCGACGCGTAGAGCGCGATACTCTCCTCGCGACGGTCGCGCAGGATACGATCGCGCGCCTCGGCCATCCTCGGTTCCTCGGTCGCGAACAGGCGTAGCAGGTCGCGGCGCTCGCTGTAGAAGCCGATTCCGATCGCGATCGCGCGGCGTACGCGCTCGCGTACGTCGGTGCCCTCTTCGACGCTCTCATTGTAGAGGCGGTTGACGGTCTCGAAGCCGTTCTTGAGGATTCCGAGATAAAGCTCCTCTTTCGAAGGGAAGTAGAGATAGAGCGTGCCCTTGGCGACGCCGGCCTCCTGCGCGACGCGATCCATGGTGACGGCCTGATACGACTCATGCGCAAAGAGCTTGAGTCCGGCGTCGAGAATACGCTCGCGCTTGGATTTCTGAGCCGGGGTAGGAAGGGGCGGAGGAGCGGGCTTGAACGGTTTCATAAAATCGGACCTCACCTGAAAACTGGCTGGCATACCTACTGACCAGTCAGTCATTCATGGTATCGAAACAGACGCGTGAGTCAATCGCCACCGAATCGAATGCCAACAGGCGCGCTCAGGAGATGCGGAAATCGTCGAGGGCGCGAATTAACTTGCGAGTGATGCCCGTGTTCGCGGCGTCGTGGCCGGCGTCTTCGACGAGCTCGAGTTTTGCCCTCGGCCACGCCCGTTTCAGGTCCCAGGCCCATCCAATCGGCGCCTGGAAATCGAAGCGGCCGCTCACAATCACGCCGCGAATTCCGTGGAGAGCGCTCGCGTTCCGCAGGATGACCCCGTCCTCCAGCCAGGCGTAGTTCCGCACGTAGTGCGTGACGATTCGTGCGAATGCCATCCGGTAGGCCGGATCGTTGAAGCGCGCCGCGAGGCCATGCAGTGGCGGCCAGGACGGCGTCGCTGATTCCCAGGTACACCACGCGAGCGCCGCTCGCTCGCGCGTCACGGGTTCAGGATCGTTGAGGAGACGGTAGTACGCTTCGACGATGTCGCCACCGCAATCGGTGGCCGGAAGAGCATCGCGAAGGCGTTCCCACTGCTCGGGAAAGAGCATCGCGACGCCGCCGCGAAAGAGCCAGTCGAACTCCTTCCGCCGACCCGTGGTCGCGCCCCACAGCACGAGCTCGCTGACGCACTCGCGATATGCCTCGGCATAGGCGAGCGCGAGCAGGCTGCCCCAGGATCCGCCGAGCAGCAGCCATTGCTTGACTTCGAGATGAAGCCGGAGCATCTCGATGTCATCAATCAGGTTGGCGGTCGTGTTGCTCGCGAGGTCGGTATCCGGCGCACTCGCGTGTGGCGTGCTTCGGCCGCAGTTGCGCTGATCAAAAAGGAGGATTCGGTAGGAGGCGGGGTCGAAGAGCCGCCGATGCCATCGGCTGCATCCTGAGCCGGGACCGCCGTGCAATACGAGAGCGGGTTTGCCGCGCGGATTGCCGCACGTCTCCCAGTAGATTGTGTTGCCGTCGCCGACCTGGAGCATGCCATGGGCGTACGGCTCGATTTCCGGGTAGAGCGACGTCATCGCAGATGAAGAACATATCCTCGCTGGACTACGGTCGCGAGTCTGCTAGGTTGAGG
>JASHPB010000206.1 GCA_030038355.1 Candidatus Binataceae bacterium | reverse complement strand
GCGGCATTTTCTGTGCAGTCTCGCCCAATGGGGTGGCGGGTTTACGCATCACGGAGTGCCGAATCCGCCGGGGTGATTGGTATGCCGGCTTTCTTCCTGCTCGTGATCGCGGTGCTGGTGACAGTGGCGTTCTATCTGGACAACGAGCCAGTGGATCACGAGCATCAGGCCGACCACAAGCTACCAAACAAGCCCTCGCTTCATGATCGTCATTGAGTCCAATGGGCGGGCGCGATTTCAGTTCAAAATGAAATGTGTCATTGCATTGCTTTGAACGACGCCGAGCGTGCGCAGGCGAAACCTTAGAGTAAATCGCGATATCCGGCGGGCATGACTGATGCTCCATTTGTCGGACGGAGGCACCAAACCAAACAAGATTGTATGAAAAGAATCGAAGCGGTTATCCGACGCTCTGCCCTGGATGACTTCCAACGATGCGCCAAAGAGCTCGGCATCTTTGGCTTTGACTTATGTGAAGAACAATCGCGCTGCTGCGGCCATCAACGTCGCGAGGTCCTTGCCCAGGTCAAACCGGTCAGCGCCTCCAAGCTCAAAGTTGATTTCGCAATTCTCGACGAACAGATTAATCCCACCATTCACGCAGTTCTCGAATCGGTCCATCCTGAAAGCATCGCCATCTTCAAGCTCGACAGGATTCCCCCATCGACGGCCGCTCCACAGTCCGATCGTGCTTAAAAAAATCAGATCCTTGTTGCAATAGCGGCGACATGATTGCTTGTTTCGCGTTGCGACCGTATGCGCCGCGCGCTAATGGAAACATGAACTAGCCGCGATGGTCGAATTCCGAGAGATTGTCGTCGTCGCGCTGCTCGGCCTGCTGACTACCTCGTCGTCGATGGCTGGCGCCGCGCTAGGACTATACGTTCCGCTGTCAAAGCGAATGCTGGCTTGTGTACTTGCCTTCGCAGCCGGTGCATTGATCAGCGCGCTCGCGATCGAACTCGCTTTCGAAGGCGCCGAGGAACTGCATCGCCAGGGCTTCGACGCGAACGCGGCAGTCGCGTTTATCGGCTCGGGCTTCGCGCTCGGCTCGATCATCTATTACGCGACGGCGTTGTTCCTCGATCAGAAGGGCGCCGCAATCCGCTATCCGACGCGCTTTAGGGAATATGCCCTTGGCCGCAAGCAGCGCGACGCGAAGGAAACCATCGAACTGCTGTCGAAATGCAGTCTGCTGCGGCATTTGCCGCCTGAGGAGGTCGAGCGCATCCTGCCTTTCGTTCGCGCCCGTGATCTCGCGAGCGGCGAGGTTTTGTTTCGCGCCGGCGACGTGGGCGACGCGTTGTATATCGTGGCAAAAGGCAAAGTTGACGTGTTGTCAGCGGGTGCGGCGGAAGCAACCGAGGGCCTGACGACGTCCACCAAGCTGGCAGAACTTGGCGAAGGGCAAGCCTTCGGCGAAATGGCCTTGCTCAGCGGCGAGCCGCGGACCGCCACGATCCAGGCCGCCGAGCCAACCGAGTTGCTTGAGATCAGTCGCGAGGATTTTGAACAGTTGGTGGCCAACGATCATCAAATGGCTACCGCTGTGCAGAGCCTGAGCCATGAGCGGGCAATCAAGAATCTGAGTTCCGGTGATCGCAATCCCGCTCGCTGGGCCCGAATTGCCACGCGGAACATGGAGCACTTGACGCGGCGCGAGTCGGAAAAGATGCTCGCAGAAGCCGGAACTGGCGCGGGGATGGCAATCGTGCTGGGCAACATCCTCGACACGATTCCGGGATGCCTCGTGATCGGCGCCAAGTTCGCCGGTTTCGAGTCGCTCTCGATCACGCTGATCCTCGGAATGTTTATCGGCGGAATCCCGGAGGCTGCCGCAAGCGCCTCGATGCTCAAGCGCGCGGGTTACAGTCCTCTCGGCATCTATGCGCTGTGGTCAAGCGTGCTGCTCGCGGGAATCGTCGCTGCCGCGGTTGGCAAGATCTTCATCGGCTCGGGCTCGCACGTAGCGATCTTCTTCCAGGCCCTGGCGGGCGGCGCGGTGCTTGCACTGGTCGCGCATGCGATGATCCCTGAATCGATTCATGAGGGCGGCTCCCTGATCGTGCTGCCGACAGTGGCGGGCTTTATCTTCGCCTTGTGGCTTGCGCTCGGGCAGGCCCTTGCCTGACAAGACCGCAGTCCGCTTGATTGACACTGGACAAATTGCTCGGTGGCGGTGGTTGGTGATGCGTCGCTCCAAGTCCAAAATCTCCGAGTGGATGGTTCTGACTGTGGCCATTGCCGCGGTCGCGACTTAGATCGCTTCACTCGACTCCAATCCTCGGTCCATCAGCGTCACGGGAAAAGGACTTCGTTGATATGCAAGCGCCGACTCGCCCAGCGGTACGTATTCCTTTTCATCCTGTCCCCAAAACACGAGTCCGGCGCATTCAGCTCCGCGCAGACCAGGCATCGGCGTAATGTTGACCGACGCATCGACCTCGCCATCTCGCACCATCACGGATTTCCCCGCTCGGGGACGAGCACGAAGTAGCCGTCGCTTACGCTGGCGTAAAGTCCGGGACTACCCCACGACGAGTCGAAACTCGCGAAATCATCGCGGAGAATCGGCCGCCCCGCCGCCGTTTTCGGCGCGGATGGAATCTTCGCGAGATTCGGTGCCGCCGCCGCCGATGACGGCGCTGTAACGCACGCGGTTGATCCGACGCCGAGTGCGCCGCGAGCAAGATCCGCACATCGTGATGGTGAATGCTGTAGGTGCGCTACGAGATCGATTCTTCACAGCCCATGATTCTGCCCAAATCGAGCACGAGATCGGAGGCCAGGGATATCCCCGCTTTGCGGGCCGCAGGTTGTTACCCAATCCGTGCATCTGCTCCGTCATTTCACCTTCCACGTGGGCAGTGATGCATGATGATCTCTATTGCTCGTTATCATTGGTCTCGTGAGTTGGAATAGGCGGCAGAGCGTCCTATACTGCACCCGCGCGATATGAGTTCCCGTCGATTTACTGTTGGCCGGGCTCCGAGCTGCGACATCCCGAT
>JASHPB010000205.1 GCA_030038355.1 Candidatus Binataceae bacterium | reverse complement strand
ATGAGGCGACGGGCGTGCCATGCAAGCGCATCCGCGAGGCGGGTCACGGCACGCAGCAGGCATTCTTCAAGCTCGAACAGACGGTAATCGAGGTGGTGGCACCGGCGCATCGCGAGGTCGGATGCTGGGGGCTCGCGCTGATGTGCTCCGACATCAGGCGAGCCGTCGATCACGCTCGCGCGTCAGGTCTGGAAGCGACTGAGCCCAAGGACGCCATCCAAGGTGGCATGATCGCGCGCATCGTTAAGCCGCTCGACGGCGTCGCAATCGCATTCATGCTCCCCGGCCCCCGCCGCGACACTTAGGGCGGCTATTCGTCAAGATCGCCAAAGACGGCGACGGAATTGGTGTGCTTCGAATGTTCGGATGATCGATCGGAGCACGTTTGTCCGGCCGGTCCTGCTCGCCGTCGTTGGCAGGGTAATTGGATCGGTGCTGGAGTCTATTTGGTGCTGGAGTCTATTCGCGCGTACCGGGCCGTTTCAGGATTCGCCGCAAGAGTGGTCTTGTTTGGGCGCAGGAGTACTTACAAGCTATGCAATCGGTTTACTGGTCCGGCGGGGACGACCGCCGCTGAGTCCCTCAAGCAACACCTCTATCCGGCCCGCAATTGGGGCGATATTCGTTGTCAGAGGCTTCGCCCAAGACTTTCTCGACGTGTTTGATGGTGCAATTTCCTCACGACTCGTCGAGCCCACCACTTGGATACTTGTGGGCTTGTACCTTTGCTTCCATCGATTCATCCTTACCCGAGCTAAGTCTGCAGGAATCCTACTAACCGCAATTGCATTAGTCGCGACTGTTTTGTACCTCGCAAGTGACTATGCAACGAAGCAATATACCGATCTGGCAATATGCCTCACAGTTGGTTGCGGCGCAGCCTTATGGGTGTGTCGTTTCTGCAGCGCCGGAGAAAGCGCACCACCCATAGACTAATCCATCCCGGCAAAAGAGCGAAAACCGCAACACCTAAACAATTACTTCAATAGCAATCGATCCAGTTCTGCGAGGCGCGAGCGGGTTTGCTCCACCATGCACGAGCGGTAGAGCTGATTACCTTCGACACCCCCGCCAGACGCGGTTTCATGCCATCGGCAATCGGCCTCGCGAAATCCGGCGAACGCCTTCTCCGCGGACAGAAACGCAGCCTGCGCGTGCATCCCTGGATTGGCCGCGTCGAGCGCGCGCATCTCGTTCATCATGCGCTGACTTGCGGCCTCGAACTCGGCCTCGCTCTTCACGCGCAGATTCTCGAGGCATCGCGCGAGCGCGGCCGCCGATCGGAAGCCGCTATCGCATTCGCCGAGCGCGCCGCGCCGCGCCTCTTTCGCCTGCGAGGAGATCACGTCCTGGAGCTGCTCGGGCGTGTAGAAGCCGCGTGCGGCCTGCGCCCGCGCCTTGGCGGCGATTAGTAGCGAGGCGACCATGACGAGTGCCGCGCAGGTGAGGCTGGTCTTCATGGCGTCCGTACCTACCTGCCTTTGAACTCTGGCGCGCGCTTGGTCATGAAGGCCTGCAAACCTTCCTGAAAATCGCCGGAGCGGAACAACAGCATCAACTGCAGCAGCACGTGATGGGTATGCGATTCGAAGTCCTGGCTGAGACCGTGGCGGTAGAGGCGCTTGATCGCGCGCACGGCAAGGGGAGCGTTGGCCGCGATCTTCGCCGCCCACTGCTCCGCAGCTGTCATCAGGTCGTCGTGCGGAACGACCTTGTTGACGAGCCCGAACTCGAGCGCGCGCTCGGCGCCGATGTCGTCGGCGATGAATCCGATCTCGCACGCCTTCGCCCATCCGAGCAGTCGCGGCAGATACCAGGTGCCGCCGCTCTCGGGCACGATACCGCGCTTGGCGAAGGCGGGCACGAGCTTGGCGCGATCGCTGATGAGTCTCAGGTCGCATCCGAGCGCGAGGTCGAAGCCGTAGCCGGCGGCGGGACCGTTGATCGCGCAGATGACGGGCAGGTCGATGCGCTGCAGCGTGACGGTCGGAATCTCGCGCGTGCTGACGTGCGATGCGCCGCCCGCGAGCCCGCCGCCGATCCCCTTGCCCGCGGCGGTGTCCTTCAGATCGAGTCCGCTGCAGAAGCCGCGGCCCGCGCCTGTCAAAATGATGGCGCGTACTTCTTTGTCGTCGTCGAACTCGGCGAGCGCGTCGCCCAGCATGGTCAGCATCTCGACGCTGATCGCGTTCATGCGGTCGGGACGGTTGAGCGTGAGAATTCCGAGGTGATTGCGTTTTTCGATGAGCAGATCGGCCACTGGAAAAGCCTCCTGAGATTGTCGCGTGCGTCAAGATTGTGCGCGCGAGCCGAGCCTAGCGTATCGCGGTAACGCTGACGAATGAGCAGGGCGAAGGTTCACGCGATCGTTGCCGTTGCGCGGCTGCGCGTCGCTCGACTTGGATTGTCGCTGCGTAAGCGGTTTTTCTGCTTGATTTCAGAAAAAACCAGTCTTTTTCGCTTGCCGCGCAATACTCAAGTTATTCATCGCCGCATGGGGCCAGCGCCATCGAGCTGATGCAGTTCGAGAACCTGATCGCGAGCAAGTCCGAATTCAGAGCCGGGTGCGCCAGGTCATCGCTCGCAAGGCCGAGAGCTACGAGCGGAATCCCGGCTACGTTTTACAGAATCCAGGAGCTGGAGCCCGCCGTGCTGCGCGCTGGTGCGGTCCGGGCACTCGAAGTTCGAGCATCTGAAGGTCCCGATATCGGATGCCGCACGGCGCACTGGGCACGAATTCGCCAAGCGGGCCCGCGGCGCCGGAGAATCTCTGCGGCGTCGATCTTATCGAGCAGCGGCTCGCGGCCGGCGCCGGATGAGCCCGGCTGGAATCAGCTTCGAGCTTGCCAACGCAACTGAGCTCGACTGCCCGATCGAATCGTCGATGTCGTAATGCTGTTCGGCGCGATGTGCCTGGGTATTCGACGAATGGGTCCGCCAGAAGATCGCGAGCGAGGGCGCTGCGCGTGCTGCGCAACGAGGGCGTCATCTTGTGGTGCGATTACCGCTACAAGCCGCCCGGCAATCATGACGGGCGGCCGATCGAGCAGCGGCAACTGCGCGCACTTTTCCGCGCATGCGCCTCGACGCGCGTCCGATCGATCGGCTGCCGCCGCTGCTGCTGAGAAAGGTCGGGCCGTACGCGCCATTCATGTGCGAGCGGGTCGGCACGCTGCCGTTCATCCGCACGCGCTACTTCGCGACGATTCTGAAGCCGCAATCGCGAATTGGCTGACCGTGCTAGACTCCGCGCATGCTGACGATCTGGGGGCGGCGCAACTCACTAAACGTACAGAAGGTGATGTGGCTCGTCGGGGAGCTTGGCCTCGAGCATCGCCATGTCAACGCCGGCGGCTCGTTCGGCGGTCTCGATACTCCGGCATTCCTTAAGATCAATCCGAACGGGCGCGTGCCCGTGATCGACGACGGTGGGGCGATCGTGTGGGAGTCGCACACGATCATCCGCTACCTCGCGGCGCGCTACGCGTTCGGCACGCTCTGGCGCGAGATTCCGGCGGACCGATCGCTCGCCGACCGCTGGATGGACTGGGAGCTGGCGACGCTGCAGCCGGCGTTCATGGACTGGTTCTGGGGCTTCTATCGGACGCCCGAAGCGAAGCGCGATTTGCTGGCCATCCGCGAGGCCATGGCGCGATGCGCCGAATGCTACTTGCGTCTCGACGATCATCTCGACGGGCGCCGCTATCTCGCGGGCGACGAGTTGACGATGGCTGACTTTCCGGCGGGCACGACGCTCTATCGATACTTCGAGCTGGATATCGAGCGACCGGCGCTGCCGAACGTCGAAGCATGGTATCGTCGCTTGGCGAAGCGGCCGGCCTATGGCGAGCACGTCATGATTCCGTTCGCCGAGCTGCGTGGCCGCCTCGAATACTGACGAAGTACTGACTTCTCAATGTGCGGCGGATGGCGTCACTCCGAACTGCCAGCGATACTGCTGGTCATTGGCGGTGAGAGACACGCGGTAGGTACCTGGTTTCAGCGGGGCCTTGGGCACGAGCACCACGGCGCCGAAGCCGTTGAGTGTCGCGCGTGCCACCGCCTCGATTGCCGGATCGGGATTCGTGTAGGTACTGGAATCGAAGCCGCAGGCCTCGACCGCGGTGGCACTGCCGTCGGGAGCGAGACGATCGAGCGAATAGTCGCCGAGCTTGATGGCGATGAAGCTGCCGAGCTGAAGCGTAATCGGCACGCCTATTTGTTTCGGGTAGCCGGAGCACGCGGTGGTCGGATCCGGCGTCTCCTGTGTCACCCACTTGAGCCCAATGGAGACGCCGTCGGGCGGGAACGCCACGGGCTTCGCGTAAAGCGTCGCGTTCCGTGCGGGAGTCACGCCCGACTGCGCGTTCATGGCAGCAACGCAGAGGTCTGTGATGCACTTCTGGCTATAGCCGGCGGTCCTGAGACGCGGACTCAGCAGGGGCAGTCGATGGAACGCTCCGCTCATCCAGTCGTCGATCGCCCAGTTCCAATTATTGATGTCGTGCGGCTTGCCGTGCCACGAGACGAAATCAACGTCGCTATGCGTGGCCGCGTTCAAGCCCTCGTCGCTGTATCCGGGATTGCTGCTCGACTCCTGGTGCATCTCGAGCCCGGGCCACGTGCCGCGCGCGATCTCGCCGCCGTAGTTCGTGATCAAGTATGCGACGTGCTTCGCGTCGCCCTGGCTAAGCGCAGTGTCTTCGCTCACTGATTTGAGCCTGGCCATCGCGCGATAGAGGTTGAGCCGTTTCAGCCACGGCGCCTCGAGTGCCTCGGAGAGATTGATTTCGCCGGAAGGATTCGCGGCGGTCGACGCGGTCGACGCAGCAGCCGCGCTCGCTTCGGACGCCGCGGTTGATCGCGAGGCAGCTTCCTCTTTCGCGATCGACTGCTTGATTGCGACCTTGGCGGCACGAATCGGATGAGGCCCGAGATAGTAGCGCGCAGCGAGGAAACCTGCCGCGAACATTACGCCGACGACCGCGAGCACGGTTAGCGGATTCACGAGCATCCGTCTTGGCGCGGCGGCGTCGGCTGAAAGGAAGCCGAATCGCGCGCTGCCGAATCGCACCTCGTCGCCGCGCCTGAGCGACATCGGGCGCAAGACGCGGCGGCCGTTGATGTAGCTGCCGTTGGTTGAGCCGAGATCAGTCAGGACGAAACGTCCGAGGCGGCGTGAAATCGTCGCGTGCCGCCGCGACACTGTTGTGTCTGCGAGGACGATATCGTTGCTGTGATGACTGCCGATTGCGAGAGTGCTCCTCTCGAGCCGATATTCGAGCTGGGGATGGACGCCGATCGAGACGAGGCGCGCCTTGGTTTCGCCGCCGCTCTCGGCTCTCTGGTTATCAGTTGCGGGCTCGGACTGTGATGCCATCGACTGCGAGTACTGTCAGCCGAGCTTCCAGAAGCGACCGACGCCCTGCCCCACCCGTTCGAGCATTGGCATCACCCGCGCGCCGTCGAGCGGCGGCGCGATTGGTTCATCCGCTTCGCGGCCAAGCTCGTCGAGCACGGCGCGGCCAGAGGCCGCCAGGCCTTCGAGGTCGTAACCTCCCTCCAGTGTGGCGGCGAGCTTGCCGCCACATAGCTCAGCGGCGAGGCGTTTGACGCGCCGCGTCATCGCGGCGAAGCCATCTTCGGTGAGATTCATCGAGGCGAGCGGATCGCGGAAGTGCCCATCGAAGCCCGAAGAGACCAGTATGAACTCGGGTTGGAACTGCCGCGCGATTGGCGCGAGCAGGCGATCGCAGACCGTCAGGTATTCGGCATCACCCCAGTCAGCTTTCATTGTGGCGTTGACGTTGAACCCGAGGCCCGCACCGTAGCCCATCTCGTGCAGCGAGCCGGTGCCCGGATAGTGCGGATACTGATGCATCGAAAAGTAAAGCACCTCGGGCGACTCATAGAAAATGTCCTGCGTGCCGTTGCCATGATGCACATCCCAATCGACGATGAGCACGCGTTTCAGTTTACGCCGGCGAATCAGCCATTCGGCGGCGATCGCGACGTTATTGAAGAAGCAGAAGCCCATCGCGCGATTGGGCATCGCGTGATGCCCCGGGGGGCGCACGATCGCGAACGCGTTGTCCGCCGCACCATCCATAACGGCCTCGACAGAGCTAATCGCGCCTCCCGCGGAGAGCATGGCGGTCGCATAGGAATCGCGCGAGGTGTGCGTGTCGGGATCGAAATCGAAACGGTCCATCGTGGAAGTCCGTTCAACGGTCGCGATGTAATCAGGCCAGTGACAGAATGCGATCTCGTCAGGCGTCGCAGGACGCGGGGCAAATATGTGCATCGCCGGACGCTGCAGCGACTCGGCCATATCGATCATCGTGGCAATGCGCGCGGGTCGCTCCGGATGAGCGCGGCCGGCGAAATGCTTGCAATAGGCCTTATCAGTGATGACCGCGGTCTTGAGCATCGTTGACTCTGACTCTTAGGTATTATGATTATGGCGGAGCGCGGGGTGGAAAGCGCCCCCTCGCCGATCGGCGAGAGATTGAGCAAAGTATTGCGAATATTGCATAGCTACCGAATCAACTTGGACCTAGTCGAAATAATCGTCCTCCTGGCGATCGCCCTCGTGGTGCTCGGTCCCGAGCGTTTGCCGGACGTGATCCGCACTGCAGGTAAGGTAATGCGCGAGCTCAGGGCGGCGAGCAACACGGTGATGCGCGAGCTGACTGACGTGCTCGAGGAGCAACCCCCCAGTATCCGGCCGGCGCGGCCGGCGCTGCCAGAAACCACCAAGTCCACCGAGCCCACCGAGAAAACATAGCCGGTTGTCCCTGACCGTGGCCAGCGACGAGATCAAACCGCCCGCCCCCGACATGGAACCGTTGGGCGAATCGCGGATGCCTCTGCTGGAGCATCTTCAGGAGCTGCGCACCCGGCTGATTTACTCGTTCATAGCGATTGCGATTGGGTTCGCCATCGCATTTTTCTTTGCTGACGACCTGTTTGCCGCGCTGACTTGGCCGATCCGCGAAGTGTCGCATGGCAAAGTAGTTTTGATCGGCACGGGCGTCGCCGAGGCGTTCTTTACGAAAATCAAAGTCGCGCTGATCGCGGGCCTCTTCATCGCGAGCCCGGCAGTCTTCTACGAGATATGGAAGTTCGTCGCGCCCGGGCTTCTTGAAACGGAACGCAAGCTAGCCAAGCCATTCGTGGTCTTCGCGACGCTCTTCTTCGCCGCCGGCGGCTATTTCTGCTGGGCAGTGGTCTTCAAGGTCGGTTATGCGTTCTTCCTGACCCAGTACGCGAGCATCGGCATCACGCCAACCATTCGAATCAGCGAGTATCTTGCGTTCTCGGCCAAGCTGCTGCTCGCTTTCGCAACAACTTTCGAGATGCCGATCTTTGCCTTCTTCCTGACCAAGCTCGGGATGATCGACTACACGATGATGATCCATTACCTCCGCTACGCGGTGCTGATCATCTTCGTCGTCGCGGCGGCGCTCGCACCGCCGGACATGATCTCGATGTTCCTGCTCGCGATTCCGCTGCTACTGCTCTATGGCCTAAGCATCGGAGTGGCCTACTTCTTCAGGATCGTGCCTGAGGCGAAGACCGCGCCAGCCGCCCGCGAAGGCGGTGAGACCGTTTGACCCGCGCGTGCTCCGCGCACATATAAATCCGGAAGCAGCGAAATCCGCGAAAGGGTTGCGGCTATGGCCACATTGCTAACCTCACCACAAGCGAGCGGCGGACCCGGCATTCATCCCCGCTGGACACGCAGCGCCAAGGATGCAATCTGCACCGCGTATTCGTCGGTCAGCCGAGTATGGTTTACAGCCTCAGCGGGGGTGCTGAACGAGGTTTACTTCCCGACCATCGATCAGCCGCAGATTCGCGATCTTCAATTCCTCATCACCGACGGCGAGACGTTTTTTCACTCCGAGCGACGCGACCTGGTCTCAAAGACCGAGTACCTGTCCGATTGCGGGCTCGGCATCAGGATCTTCAGCCATTCGCGCGATGAA
This sequence comes from Candidatus Binataceae bacterium, assembly GCA_030038355.1. Taxonomy (GTDB): domain Bacteria; phylum Desulfobacterota; class Binatia; order Binatales; family Binataceae; genus JASHPB01. The sequence continues at coordinate 23,279 of JASHPB010000205.1, read as the reverse complement.
CAGTACAGCATGGTCAAGGAGGTCCTCGCCGATCCGCATCAGCCCGCCGTGTTGCTCAACGTTTCGCTGGAGGGCGACCCGGCATTTCTGGCGCGGCTCCATCTTTACGTGCTGCTCGCGCCGCATCTCGCCGTCGGTGGATGGAACAACACCGGCAATGTGACACGAATCGTCGGGCATGAGTTTCTGACGGCCCACAAGAACGGCAATTGGGTGGCGCTCGGCGCCTCGGCGCCGTTCGTCAAGCGCTCCTGCGGCTACGTCGGCACGACCGACGGCTTTCAGGACATCCGCCACAATCTGACCCTCACCAATCAGTTCGCAACCGCGGTCGACGGCAATATCGCGCTGACCGGCGAGATCGATTTACGCCACGGATATTCGTTCACCATCGGACTCGGATTCGGCCGCACCTTGCATCGCGCGGTAACGACGCTATTCCAGTCGCTCGGCAAGCCATTCGAGGAGCATCGCGCGCGCTTCGTCGAGCAATGGGATCGCTCCGCGCGGCACATGCATCCGCTGGAAAAGTGGTCCTGCGATGGTGGCCTGCTCTACCTGCGCTCGCGCGAGCTGTTGCTCGCTCACGAGGACAAGAGCTATCCGGGCGCGATGATCGCCTCGCTCTGCATCCCGTGGGGCGAGGCCAAGAGCGACGAAGATCTCGGCGGCTACCACCTGGTGTGGACACGCGACATGGTTAACAGCGTGACTGGACTGATAGCGTCGGGCGACACCGCGACCGCGATGCGCGCGCTGATCTATCTCGCGTGCTCGCAGCGCCCCGACGGCGGCTTTCCTCAGAATTTCTGGATCGACGGCGAGCCCTACTGGAACGGCATCCAGCTCGATGAAGTGGCGTTTCCGATCATGCTCGCGTGGCGACTCTACAAGCACAATGCGCTCGGCGATTTCGACCCCTACCCGCTGGTGCGCGCCGCGGCGACCTACCTCATCGTGCACGGCCCGGCGACTCCCCAGGAACGATGGGAAGAGAACAGCGGCTACTCACCCTCGACGCTGGCGAGCAACATCGCGGCGCTGATTTGTGCCGCGTGCTTTGCGCGAATTCGCGGCGACGAGACCACAGCTCGATATCTCGATGAATATGCCGATTTCCTCGAATCGCACGTCGAAACCTGGACCGTCACCAACGAAGGCACGTTGGTCCCTGGTATCCATCGGCATTACGTGCGAATCAACCCGGTAAGCGCAGGCGACCTGAATCCCGACGAGACGCTCAATGGCAAAACGTTGGTTATCGCCAACCGCCCACCTGGCACTCAGTATGAATTCCCGGCCGCCGAAATCGTCGACGGTGGATTCCTCGAACTGGTGCGTTACGGCATTCGCAAAGCTGGCGACTCATTGATGGAAGACACCTTGCGCGTGATCGATCAGGCACTCAAAGTTGATTTACCGCAGGGACCATGCTGGCGGCGCTACAGCCACGACGGTTACGGCCAGCGCGACGACGGCGGTCCATTCACCGGATGGGGACGCGGGCGACCATGGCCGCTGCTCACGGGTGAGCGCGGACATTACGAGCTGGCAGCGGGCCGCGATCCGATTCCATACCTCCGTGCGATGGAACAGTTCGCCAATCGCACACAGCTCCTGCCCGAGCAGGTGTGGGATGAAAATGATCTTCCGCGCGCACTCCTCTATCGCGGTGGTCAGACCGGCAGCGCGACGCCGTTGATGTGGGCGCACGCCGAGTATCTGAAGCTTCTGCGTTCAACGGCGGACGGCTCGGTATTCGATCTCGTCGCCGAGGTATTCGAGCGTTACGCTGGGTCATCACGCAAACGGCGTGCGATCGAGGTCTGGAAACGCAATCGGCAAACACGCACCGTCGAGGCGGGCGCCCTGCTGCGCATTCAAGCGCTCGAGCCGTTCGTCCTCCATTGGAGCCGCGACGGATGGACGACCGTGCAGGACACCCAGGCGACCGCGACTCCTCTCGGCCTCGAGCACGTCGATATCGAAGTGCCGGTCGACGCGCGCGCGCCGCTAAAGTTCACCTTTTACTATCCGACCACCGGCAAATGGGAAGGCCGCGATTTCGAGGTGCAAGTCGTGCCGAAGCGTGCCGCATAATTATGCGAGGCGTCGTAACTGGAAGCGTTCAGTGAGCGAATCGAGCAGCGCCTCTACTTCGGCGCGGGCCTCGGGCGCGAAGTAGATCCTGAGCTGATGAGTGCGCGGCTCCTCAGTGCGAAGCGTCGCGAGATTGTCGTAGGACTCGACAATCGACTTGAACATGACAATCTCGTTCGGCGGGATCACTATCAGCATGCTCTCGAAATGCGGTGTCGCGCTCATCGCGGTTTACGGTTCCATCCTCGCGCCCTGGATTCTACTCGATGACGCTCGCGCGAGTCCTCTTCGTTACAGGCAAGGGCGGAACCGGCAAGAGTACGATAGCCGCGGCGCTCGCGACTGCGCTGGCACGCCGGCGGCCGACAATTCTTGCCGATCTCGACGGACGCGGCGCGGCGGCCGCCTTGTTTGGCGCGCGGCTCAGCGGTCCCGATCCGGTCGCCATCAGTCAGACGCTCAGCCTGATCGCGCTCAGCCGCGAGGGCGAGCTCGAAGCTTTCATTGAGCGCATCGTGCCGGTGCGCGCGATCTCGCGCCGGATGCTGAAGAGCCGCACGTTCGCGTATGTCACCGCCGCGCTGCCTGGTCTCGAAGCATTTCTGCTGCTGGAGCGGCTGAGTATCATGGGCAGCGATGCGGCGCTCGAGGATCGCTACCTTGTTGTCGATGCGCCCGCGTCGGGCAGCGCGCTCGAGCTGCTGTCGGTGCCATCGGGACTGAGCGGCGTGGCGCCGACCGGACTGCTCAACCGCCTCGCCCACTCGGTCGGAACTTTCCTGAGCGATTCATCGCGCTTCGCAACCATCCTCACGCTCACTCCCGAAGAGCTCGCGATTCGCGAGGCGCTCGAAACGGCCACCGCAATTCGCGATCGCCTCGGCATCGCCACCGCTGCCGCAATCATGAATCGCACGCCGTCCGCTCTCTTTGATGATACCGATCTTGCAAGCCTGAAGCCGCTGCCGGCGCACGCCGCAATGGCGGCGCGCCGCGTCGCATCGTACGGCCGCTCGGCGCTCGGCGCCGCGCGCCTGCGCGAAGCCGGCGTTCCGACGATCGCGCTGCCCATGCTGTTCACGCCGGCGGTGGGCCGCGATCAGCTCGCCGAACTCGGCCGCACGCTCGAAGCGGAGCTGCTCGATTGATGAAGCCTGAAGATGAATTGATTGAGAAGCACCGGCTGTTGGTCTGCCTCGGCGCAGGCGGCGTGGGCAAGACCACCGTCAGCGCGTCGCTCGCGGTCAAGGCCGCGCTGCTCGGTCACGTCACCGACGTGATGACCGTCGACCCGGCCCCGCGCCTGCTCGATGCGCTCGGCCTCGACGCTGACGCGCACCAGCCGCGCCGCGTTAACTTGCCCGCAGCTCGAGCGCGCAAAGGTCATGCGCATCCTGGTCGTCTCCGAGCACTGAAGCTCGACCCAAAGCATACCTTCGACGCGATCGTCGCGCGGCACGCGCCATCGGAAGCCGCGCGCGAAGCGATTCTCCGTAACAGCATCTACCGAAATCTCTCCGGCGCGCTCGCAGGTGTGGGCGACTACATGGCGATGGAACGCCTGCTCGAGCTCTCCGCCGATTCGAGGACGCACACCATCGTGCTCGATACGCCGCCGGCCGCCGAAGCGATTGATTTCCTCGACGCACCACGACGGCTCCTGGAGCTGTTGAACTCGCGCGCAATCGTACTTCTCAGCGCTCCGGGTGGAATTTTTCGAAGTCAGCTCAAGCTGGTGGATATCGCAGCGCGCGCGGTGCTCGCGGCCTTCGATCGGGTGACCGGCCTCCACCTGCTCGGCGACGTGCAGCAGTTCGTGCAGAGCTTCGAAGGCATGTACTCCGGATTCGCCGAGCGAGCCGAACGCGCCCGCAATTTGATTCGCGCCGCGGACACAGCGGTCGTCGTCGTCACCACGGCCGAAGCGGGTCCGATCGCGCAGGCTATCGAGTTCGTCACTGCGCTCAACAACGCCGGTCTCACGCTGTCCCTGGTTATCGTCAACCGCGTGATGGCGGCTGTGCCCGACGAGGCCGAGCTCGATTCGGTAAAACTGCCCGCCGGGCTGAAGCGCAAGCTTCGCCGCAACCTTGCCGACTACCGTGCGCTCAAGTATCGCGAGCAGAGCTCACTCACCGCTCTCCGAGACGCAATTCCGGACAACGCACGAATCGTGGTCGCACCAGACCTTGGCCGCGAGCCGCAGACCATCGCGGATCTTGCAGAAATCGGCGCCAGTCTCAGTCTAGTAGGGTGATGGTGATTTGCGCGGCTTACGCGTCGGCTTGGGACGCAGCGCGGCGCGCTCTTCGTGTTGCTGTTCGGCGAGGCGGTCGACCTTGATGCTCAGGTTGAGGAGCTGCGAGCTCAGATGGTCGAGCCGCGACTTGAGATCGCGCAAATCGCGGCGCGACGGCACGTTGAAGAACTCGAGCATCTGCTCGATGTTGCGATCGAACGATTGTTTGTTCTCCATGAATCGCGCACCAGCCCGGCCGAGGCCCTTGCGCATGCGATCGTTGGACATGACCTCGTTAAAGAGGCTCGTGAGGCCTTCCTCGCCCAGTTGCCGCAGCCTGCCCGCCAGGTTTTCGTAGTCGCCACGTGCCATATTCTGCAACTATATATAGGCATCGACGTACAGCAAACTGATGAACTCGCTCGCCAACGTCATGGCCGTCGCATCCGGCTTTTTCCTGATGGGCTACAAAGGACCGCCCGCGAACCTGCTGATGACGTCGATCGCAATCAATCTCGCGCTCGCGCCGATGACCGGTGTGATCGCGATGCGGCGACATCGCTCCGTGCCCTTCTGGACGCTGATCGGCCTCGCACTCGGCGCGTGGGCTCTTATCGCGATTCTGCTGCTGCCGTCGAACGTGGCAGCGCCGCCTCCGCCACCGAGCAAATATCCGCCTACTTCTGATGCTGCCTGATGAACGCGACGGTCGGCTCGAACACATCGTGCTCGGCCTTCGTGCCCGCGATCACATCGAGATGACCCCAGTCCTTGAGGGTGATAACTTCCGGCTCCGGATCGCCTGTCGAATGCGCCGCGGCGGCCACCATGTCGGGCCACTCGGCGTTGAAGTTCGTGCTGGCGAAGGCGAGCACCGGGATCTTCGATTCCTTTAGCGCATCGACCAGTTTCGGCGTGAACGGGCTTGCGCCATCCTGTACGGCGGGCCAGTAGCGATCCTCGACAATCAGAACTTTGGCGAGCACGGTCGCGTCCGAATATCCGCCGAGCGGATTTCCAAGCCCGCCATGTCCACCGAAGGGACCGCCGGCGTCATAGACGACGTGATCGAGATTCTCGCGCGCCGTCTTGTACTTCGGAATCGGCGCCGGCTGATCGGGATTCTCGATCACCATCTGCATCAGCTTCTCGCGCTTGTCGAACGTCAGATGCTTCCCGCCGAGGTCTTCCGCGTAATCACCGCTGGAATTCGTAATCAGCGCCCTGCCCGGCGGCGGGAAAAATCCGTCGTAAAGCACCAGGCCCCCGACGCTCGCCGGATTGATCGCGGCGAACAGGTATGCGAACTCAACGCCACGGCTGAAGCCAGCAACGAAGAACTTGTCCTGATGCGTCGCGCGTTTGACGAATGCCGCGGCCGCGTCGATATCCGACGCAAACAGCTCGTTGGTCCAATTCTTCAGCTCCGCGAGATCCTTGATCTCGGTGGTCGGCGGAATGAAGTGCGTCCTGTAATCGAGCGCCCAGAAATCGACACCGTGCTCAGCGAGATAGACCGGCAGCGAGTAGCGCGGATCGTCGAGCGCCACTTCGCCGTTCATGTTGGTGCCGGGCAAATAGAACATCACAGGCGATGACGCCGCGGGATTCGGACCTTTCGCCACGCGATGCAATCCGATCTTGTCGAATAGCGACGCGCCGACGATGGCCTCGTAATGCCATTCGTAGATTCCGGGTGCACCCTTCAGTTCGCGCGGCGCGCCGCCGGCTTTGAAATCCGCCGCGTTTGCCGGCGCCGGTAGCGTTATCAGGCACGCGAGCAGCGCGATGAAAATCTCCCCCTGCAAGCGCTCCCTCGCCGAGGTTGAGTGGGTCTTGGCGCGCATAGAGTCCTCCTCGATTCCCGACGCGCTGTTATAGCATCCGATTCGGGCCGCGTTTATCAGCGGTTGACCCTGTGCGGCGCGCGTGCGAAACAAATTCGGTAGGCCTTCGCATCAATCATCGACGGGAGATCTCGCATGAGCAGGAAGGTTCAGTTCGCCCTTTTCGGTCCGCAGGCCGGACAAAGCTGGCATCAGCTTCTGGAGCGCGCGCATCGCTGTGAGCAGCTCGGCTACCATTCGATCTGGTTGGTCGATCACATGTGGACACGCGGCATGCCTGATCTCGATCATCACGAATGCACCGCGCTCATGGCCGGACTTAGCGCCCGCACCGACAAAATTCGTATCGGCACGCTCGTGATGTGCAACTCCTATCGCAATCCAGCGTTGCTCGCGAAGACGCTCTGCACGATCGATCACCTCAGCGGAGGCCGCCTCGAAATAGGCTACGGCGCAGGCTGGATGGAAGAGGAGTATCGCGCGTATGGCTACGAGTTTCCGTCGATGGGCGCGCGGCTCAAGGCCTTCGAGGAAGGCTTGCACATTATGAAGTCGCTCTTCACCGAGAAACGCACCACCTTCGAAGGCCAGCACTACAAGGTGCGCGACGCGGCTTGCAATCCGAAGCCGCTGCAGAAGCCGCATCCGCCAATCACGATCGGCGGTGCCGGCGAGAAGAAGATGCTCAAGCTGGTGGCACGTTTCGCTGACCGCTGGAATATCCCGGCCGGCTACGAAAGCTTCGAGCACAAGTACCACGTGCTGAAAGCGCATTGCAAAGATATCGGCCGTGATCCGAATGAGATTGAAGTCTCCGAGCAGCTCCTGGTCTGTATCGGCAAGGATGATGCCGAAGTCGCGCAGAAATGGAAGATGGCTGAGATGCTGAAGCCGTTCTCCATCACCGGCATCAAGGGCACGCCGAAGCAGCTCATCGAGGATCTGAAGAAACGCGTCGCGCAGGGGATCACTACATTCACGATTTTCTTCAGCGACTTCGCACCGCCGCCGACCCTTGAGATGTTCGCCAAGGAAGTGATGCCGGCCTTCGCCTGACGGCGCCGGCGCCGCGGCCCTGGTCATGCGCTCGCGGGTAGTTGAAATCGGGTCGATAGTGCTCGCGACGCTCGTCGCGATCAGCGCCTGCACCAGTCCGCCCGTCAACTTCACCACCCAACTCGATAAGACGGGAGGCCTCGGTCCGCGCGATCCGATCGTGCACGCCGCGGCCACCATCGGCAGCGTCACGAGTATATCGCCACTCGGCGATGGCGATTCCGAAATCGGATTCCAGGTTGACGGTTCACACGCCAAGGAGGTTCACCAGGACGCGATCATGCTGCTGAACACGCAACCGGGGACGCCTTCGCTCGAAGTGATGAACCAGGACGCGATGAGTCCGGCGGCGCAACCCGGCGTGCGGCTCGACGGCGCCTCCGACACATACCAGGCGCAGATGATCATGCTTTCACGCGGGCCGGGCAGCCTCGCGAGCGCCCTTTCCAACGCGGTAAATGCGTTCCCATCGTCGAGCACGCCGCCGCCGTCGCAATCATCGGTTCAGCTAGGGCAGATGCTCAATCAGATCGCGCAGCAGAGCAGCGCGATCGCGACTGCCATGAACCCGCCGACACCGGCTGAGGTATCGAAAATGAAATCGGACGCGGCAGCCGTCGAACGCCAGTTCATGCGCAACAACAAGTCGGCGCAGGCCGATCGCGTCCGCCAGCAACTGAATGAGACGCTCGCCGGCATGGGAATCAAACCGTCTTCGCCACCCCCCTCGCCCTGAGGGTTGGCGTCTGCCTTGACCTGCGCGCTCGATTCTTCCGGACCTGCGGCTTGACTGTCTCATCATGCGCGCGCTAGCGGTCAAGGCGAGGACTCTGCCGTGGACAACGACAAACTCTCCCGCGTGCGCGCGCTGCGTGCGAAACTTGGTCATCCAGTTATCGACGGCGATGGCCATCTGATCGAGCCCGCCCCGCTCTTCAACCACTACCTGCAAAAGATCGGCGGGCGCCAGATGGTCGAGCGATACCATCGCGAGCTGAAGCAGCATCCCACCGGCTCACGCGGCGACCGCGAGCGCGGGGACATGCGCGGCGCATGGTGGGGTGTCGGCAACAACGCCTACGACCTCGCCACTGTGATGGCGCCACGCCTTTTGCATCAGCGGCTCGAAGAGCTGGGAATCGACTTTGCCATTCTTTATCCGACGCTCGGTCTCGCGCTGCCGACGATCCAGGATGACGACGTGCGGCGCGCCGCGTGCCGCGCGCTCAACACGATGAACGCGGAGGTGAGCGCCGGGCTTCGCGATCGGCTCGCGCCCGCGGCGGCGATTCCGATGCATACGCCCGACGAGGCAATCGATGAACTCGAGTCATCGGCGAAGCTCGGGCTAAAGGTCGCGATGATTCCTCCCGGCGTGGCTCGGCCGATTCCGGAGCTCGCGCACCAGCATAGCGCGGCGTTTCCATACGCGGCGTACTTCGACAGTTACGGCCTTGACAGCTTCTTCGACTACGATCCTCTGTGGCGGAAATTTCAGGAACTCGGCTTCGCGGTGACGTCGCACGGCGGCGTTGGACTTCGTTTCCTTCCGCTCGGACGCCGGTCGCCCAGCAATTACATGTTCAATCATATCGGCGGACATGCCTATCAGCAGGGCGAGCTTTGCCGTTCGCTGGTGATGGGTGGCGTGGCGTCGCGCTTCCCGAAACTCGCTTTCGGCTTTCTGGAATGCGGCGCGGGATGGGCCTGCGACCTGCTTCATTCGCTCGAAGAGCATTGGGAAAAGCGCAACCCCGCGGGCCTTGACAACTACGATCCGGCACGGCTCGATCGTCAACGCCTGCGCGAGCTGCTGTACGAGTACGGCGGCGCCGAGTTCGTCGATGCGTCAGCGGCCGCCGGCATGTCGCGCGCCTACGACGAGGGCCTCTCGCGCCACGATCGCACCGCCGACCGCGACGAATGGCGCTTCACGGGCGTTCGCGAGGAGCACGACTTCGAGCGCTTCTTCCGCAACTTCTATTTTGGCTGCGAGGCCGACGATCCAAGCGTCTACCGCGCGCTCGATGCGCGGGCGAATCCATTCTGCGCGCGCCTGCAGCCGGTCTTCAGCTCCGACATCGGCCATTGGGACGTTCCCGATATCGCGACCGTGCTGCTTGAAAGCCACCGCCTTGTTGACAAGGAGTTACTAAGCCCCGCCGACTATCGCGACTTCGTTTTCACCTATCCGGCGAAGCTGCATATGACCGCCAATCCACGATTCTTTGCCGGCACGGTGGTCGAAAGCGCCGTCGAGCGCATCGCCGCCTGAACGGCGGCCCGCCGCCGCCGAGGACTAGCCACCATGAATGGAGCCGAGAGCCTGATTCGCACCGCGATAGCCGCGGGCGTGGACACCTGCTTCGCCAATCCCGGCACTACCGAAATGCCGCTGGTCGCCGCACTCGATGCGGCCGACGGAATCCGCGCCGTGCTGTGCCTGTTCGAAGGCGTTGCCACTGGCGCGGCAGACGGCTACGCGCGGATGGCCGAGCGGCCCGCGCTCACGCTCCTGCATCTGGGCCCGGGCTTCGCCAACGGAATCGCGAACCTGCACAATGGCCGGCGCGCGCGTTCACCAATTGTCAACTTGATAGGCGATCACTGCACCTGGCATGCACCGGCCGATGCTCCGCTCGCTTCGGATATCGTATCGCTCGCCGCGCCGGTTTCGGGATGGATTCGAAGCGTGCGCAGCGCCTCGGCGCTGGCTGGCGCGACGGCGCACGCGATCGCCGCGGCGGGCCATGCTCCCGGCCAGATCGCTACGCTGATCATTCCGTCGGATTGCCAATGGGACCCGGTCGATGCCGCGGCACGTCCGCTCGAATCCCAGCCTCCAAGCTCGGTATCGCAAGATGCTCTGCGGCGAGTGGCGAACGCGCTGAAATCCGCGTCCAGGCCGCTGCTCCTGCTCGGTGCTATGGGGCTTCGCGGGCGAGGACTCGGCGCCGCGGCGCGTATCGCGGCGAAAACCGGAAGTCATCTTGTTGCCGAGACATTCCCTTCGCGGCTCGAGCGCGGCGCGGGCATGCCGGCGGTCGAGCGCCTGCCCTACTTCCCTGAACAGGCGCTCGAAACGCTGAAACCTTTCGATCTGATAGTCCTCGCCGGCGCGCGCAAACCGGTCGCCTTCTTTGGCTATCCCAATCTGCCGAGCAGCCTGATTCCCGAGGGACGCCGGTCGGAGATTCTCAGCGAACCGACCGAGGACACGGCGGCGGCTCTGGAGGCGCTGGCGGCGGAAATCGGCGCACCAGTGTCGGTCGCGCTGCCGCGGGATGCAAAGAAACCTGACCGCCCAATTGGTGCTCTCAATCCCGCGAGCGCAGGTGCCGCCCTCGCCGCAGTGTTGCCCGAGGGCGCGATCGTGATGGACGAAGCGGCGACCAGCGGCGGCGCGTTCTTTCCGCTGGCGGCCGGCGGCCCACCGCATACCTATCTCTCGCTGACGGGAGGCGCGATCGGCCAAGGGCTGCCATGCGCGACTGGCGCGGCAGTGGCGTCGCCCGACCGGCGCGTGATCGCCTTCCAGGCGGACGGCAGCTCGATGTACACGATCCAGTCGCTGTGGACGCAGGCGCGCGAAAGCCTCGCCGTCACGACCGTGCTCTGCAACAACAGGAGCTACCGCATTCTGCAGGTCGAACTGGCGCGCGCGGGAATCAAAGAGCCGGGACCGAAGGCGCGTAGCCTCACTGACCTCGGCCATCCTGACCTTGATTTCACCAGTCTCGCGCGAGGGATGGGCCTGCCCGCGGTTCGAGTCGATCGCGCTGAGAACCTGGTGCTCGAGCTCGAGCGATCGTTCGGGACCCCGGGCCCGAGCCTGATCGAGTTGATGCTCTAGCGCGACAGCGAGTTCCGGCCGAGCGCCGCGTGTAACGAGTCAAGCCGCGCCGGCAATTCTGCCAGCGCCGCCACCTGGTGCTGGTGCGTGACGCGCGAACCGAGCCCGATGAAGCGTATCCCGGCAGCGGTCGAAGCGTCGAGGTCGATCGGACTGTCGCCGACGTAGACCGCACGGTGGGCGGGAACCTCCGCCCGCGCGAGGCATAAGTGAAGGATGTCAGGCGCGGGTTTGGGTTTGACCTGGTCGCGCGCACTCGCGATCGCGTCGAAGACACCGCCCAGTTCGAGATGCTCAATCAATGCCGGTACTGTCGCCGAGCGATTGGTAGCAAGCGCGACGCGGTAACGATTTTTCAACTCGAGCATGAACGGTCTGAGTGCGAGCGGCGGCCGGAGCATCTTCAGAAACGGCGTGTTGTCGAGCGTGCGCGCCACTTCGAGCATCCGCTCGTAGAGCGCGGGGCGCTCGCCCGCGCGTTCGCCAAAGACCTGCGCGGTAGCGTAGGAGAGCGATGCAATCTCCTCGGCAGCGGTGAGCGGCGGCTCGCCAGCGGCCGCGAAGATCGCATTGTAGTAGGCGATATTCGATTCGCCGGATTCGAACAGGACGCCGTCGGCGTCGAAGATTACGAGCTCGATCATTGCTGGGCGAATATTCTGCGCGAGCCGAAGCTCGGATGCTAGCGCGAAGCCGGGCGATGCGAAGCGCGCGCGGGACGGCGCGCATGATGCGCGGGACGGCGCGGGATCGCGACCATGTCACGCGCCGCGATGTGCTGCCCGCATTGAGGGCAGACCATCACGGGCGTGGCGCGCGCGCCGCAGGTCCGATGAATGAGGGTGAGCGGCGGCCCGTGCTCATCGACCAGCCAGGTGTCGCCCCACTTGAGCATCGCGACGACTACGGGATAGAGATCGATTCCTTTCTTCGTCAGCCGGTATTCGATTCGGCCGACCTCGCCTTCCGCCTTGACGCGCTCGAGGATGCCGTTGGCCACGAGCTCGCGGAGACGGGAACTCAGGATATTGCGCGCAATGCCGGTGCCGGTCTGAAACTCGTCGAAGCGCCGATGGCCAAGGAATGCGTCGCGGAGGATGAGCATTGTCCAGCGTTCGCCGACAATCGCGAGCGTGCGCGCGACTGAGCAATTCTGATCGCCGACGGAATCCCATCGCATCGAAACAACGTCCCCCGCATCCGGACAGCGCTCCCCATACCGCACCGCCGAGGCGCATATATCGTTGCACTTTGAAACTGGAACCGCCAGCGCGACGAAGTCGAAGCGAGCATGGCCAGAATCATTTCGTGAAAAGCGAAAATGTCTCGCGGTCGAGTTCGAGCACACGCAGGTACCCGAGCGCGGCGAGATTCTGACCGTATCGAGGCGCCAGTACAGCCTTCGCACCTCTACGATCGGACAACTGCGCTGGTACTGCACCCGTGGTCTCATGGTGGTACAGCGAAGCCTTATGACGCTCGCGTGTGATGACTGCTGCGTGCTCTTTGGCCATCGATAGTTCAGTTTCACTTTGCAACCGATTTTCAATTTGCGACGAATGATACTTATCGATGAAAAATTCACGCGAATCATACCGAGGGCCGAAACCATTGGCCACCAACGACCATCTCAGTTCAGGGCAGCAGTAATTCTGATGCGCCGCTGATCAACTGCTTCAATTGTGTGCGTCCTGCGAAAAATTCGTCGTAACCAGCCTCGATTCATCTGCACAATTCGAGCGTGCGCAATGGCATCGCCATTGCTTCGCCGCGCAGGGCCTTTTTTATCTTCCGGAGGAATTGAGGACCGATGAGTTTTAGTTTGAGAGCAGTTCGGGGCTGGCGTCAGCGGCCTCTCGCGATATTGTGGTCGTCGGCAACCGTTGCCGCCTTCGGAATGTTGTTGGCCCTGGCTCCCCACGCGGAGGCGATCACTTTCATGCTCGGTTCGCCGACCAACGTCGGCGTTGGGCAGGATTTAACCTCGGTACTTTACGCCAGCGGCCCCAACGGTGGGGCGATAAGGCTCACGAAACTCGGGATGAACGCGCCCGGCGGCGGCGTCTTCTCCGACTTCGGCGTGCCTACCGTCGCCCCCGATGGAACGGTGGTGTTCGCGGCCGAAGTGACGGTCGGAACGAGCACACCCAAATGGAACATCTACCGCGCCGCTCCAAGTGCGGTCGACGGTCGAGGCCTCGCGCTCGCGATCGATCCCAAAACGATATCGCCGAGTTGTGCTCCCACCTTCAAGATTGATCCCTACCCGGTCGTGGGCTCAGGCGGCCAGATTGCGTTCATCGCTCCCGACACCAAGGGCAAAAGCACTCTCTTTCGCTACGTCGACGGCGAACTCACCTGCTCCGCCCGAATCGGCGCGCCTACCGTCGACGGCAATCTGATACGCGAATTCAATTTTGGCAGCGCGGAAATGACGCCTGACGGCGAACTTGCCTTCCTCGGCCTCGTCGACGGCGGCCTGTTCGATCCCGCCAAGCGTCGCTTCACCCTCATGGTGACCGACAGCCACGGCGAGATTCACGAGGTTGCAAGCGCTGGCGCTCCAAGTCCAGATGGCGGCAAGTATGTCGGTGATTTCAGTCTGCCTGCCGTCGCCTCGCCATCCGCGGGAACGCTCGTCGCCTACACCGCGCAAACTACCCATGGCCATGGACTTTTTCTCTGGCAGAATGGTCACGCGATCGAGATCATCGCGACCGGTGCTCGCACGCCGCTCGGCCGCGTCAGCTACATCTCGACGGGCCGACCGGGCCTGACCTCGACGGGAGTCGTCGCCGTGAGCGCGGTATGTGACGGCAAGCGCGCGCTGCTCGAGGTACGGGGCGGACAGCTATCGCTGGTGATGCGTGAAGGCCATCCGACCGGCTACGGCAGCCGCATCGCATACTTCGGCGATCCGGGTCTCAGCACGTCGGGACAGATCATGCTCGGAATCGCGGACGACGAAGGCCGCAACGTGTTCTACGAAACCGACGACAACGTCGCGGCGCACACGCCGAGCATCACCAACTCTGCCCTCGCCTATGGCCTCGCTACGCCGATGTTCGGCGGCAGCCTGGCGGTGAACGAGCTCGGAGCGTACACGTTCCTCGGCGGCGAATAGTACTCAACGCGATGGCGATGCGGGATCACACGCCGCGCATCGCCATCGCGCTCCGGTGAGGACGCGGATGCGAAAAGTGTCTGAACCCCTTGCCCGTTATCCCCGCCTCGATTTCGATCGGATTGGCTTTTCAGCGCGCGGTCGGGCTGCAAAGATCGGCGCCCGAATGCGCCGGGTGATCGATAAACAACCCTGAAATCGCGCGGCTTCATTCAGCGCTGCAAAAGGAGCGGAGCGATGGCAGGAAAAGCGGAGCGTCCGGTATGGGTGGTGATTGGGGTCGGCCCGGGAGTAGGCGCGGCGCTGGCGCGGCGGTTCGCATCGGATCACGCGGTCGCGTCGGTAGCGCGCGGCGACGATAAACTCGGGGCCTGGCCAAGGAAAGCAACGGCTCAGGCGGGACCGTGGTAGCCGTGTCGGCCGACGTCAGCAAGGCCGAAGACCTCCACCGAGCGTTCGAGTGCGTACGCGCCGATTTGGGCGCTGGCGACGTACTGCTGTACAACGCCGCGATGCGCCCCATTCGGGCCGCTGATGGCGACGAAGCCGAGCACCTTCGAGAACACGTGGCGCGTGAGCACGTTCGGCGCCTTTCTTGCCGCGCGGGAAGTGGTGCCGGCGATGCTTGCGAAGCGGCGCGGCGTCACTATCTTCACTGGCGCCAGCGCCGGTGTGAAACCGTTTCCTACCTCGGCGGCATTCGGCCCTGCCAAGTTTTTGACTGCGCGGTCTCGCGCAGGTGATGGCGCGCGACCTGCAACCCCAAGGCATTCACCTGGCGTACGTCAACTTCGACGGCGCGATCGACACGCCCTTCATCGGCGAGCGCTTCCAGGGCATCAAGGACGAGGACATGCTGGAGCCCACGGCGATCGCCGAATCCTACTGGTTCATGGCACACCAGGACCCGAGCGCCTGGGCTCACGAGCTCGAGGTTGGTCCCTTCAAAGAAAAGTGGTAGGCGAGCACGGCCGAGCAGGGTTTGACTCGTGACGCACGCAAGAATTAACTAACTAGTTAGTTATTCCAAAGGGCAGGAGCAGCCTGGATGGCGCAGCAGCGGGACCTCGATCGCACACGCGAGAAGATTCTCGCCGCGGCGACGACCGAATTCGCCGCCAAGGGCTTCGCCGGCGCTCGCGTCGATGCGATCGCGCGGCGTGCCCGCGTCAACAAACAGATGCTCTACTACTGCTTTGGCGCCAAGCGCGAGCTCTACCGGGAGATCCTGCGGCGCAAATTCGCCGAGCGCACCGCTTTCGTCGATTCGATGCCGGCCGCGATCGAGGACGCGCTGCTGCACCTCTTCGATAGCGGCACCCAGGACCTCGAGTTCGTGCGGATGCTCGAATGGGAGGCTCTGGATTCCTCGAGCGCCGCCAAGACCGTCGCCGCCAAGGAGCGGCACGCCCTGTTTAGCAAGGCGATGGAAAAGTTCGGCGCAGCCCAGCGTACCGGCACGATTCCGGCCGAGGTCGACGTGCGCCATCTCTTCATCTCGTTCATCGCCTGTGCCGTTTTCCCGCTGGCGTTCCCACAAATGACGCGGCTCATGATCGGCCTCGAGCCGACCGATCCTCGCTTTCAACGCGGGCGGCGCGAATTTCTGCGTTGGCTCGGACGCAAGCTCGGCAGCACATCCGGGCACGCGGATCGGCTGCGTGGCGAAAATGGCGGCAGGCGCATCGGCACCGCTGCAAGGATCTTGCGATGAGGAAACGAATTATTGTCGTGGCAGCAATCCTCGCGCTGGCCGCGGGGGCGTGGGCCTTCTCTCCCTTGCTCTTCGAAAGTTCGGCGGCCCGCAACACCCTGCTCGTGTCCGGCAACATCGAAGCCCACGAGAGCGTCGTGAGCTTCAAGGCCGTTCAGTCGCGCATCACCGAGTTGCCTTTTGACGAAGGCCAGTGGGTCGATAAGGGCACGTTGCTGGCGCGCCTCGATGACGCCGACTATCGGCAACAGGTCGCGATCGACAATGCCCAGCTCGCGATGGCGGAGCGGCAACTCGATTCAGCAAGGCAGAAGCTCGAGGCCGCGAATGCGACGGTGGCCGATGACAAGGCCGACCTTGCCCAGCGCCAACTCGACTACGATCGGAATCAGAAGCTCTTCGAGCAAACCGTTATCTCGGCGGATACGCGCGACCGAACGGAAACCGCATTGAAGCAGTCGCGCGCGGCACTGAACCGCGACGTCGCGATGAGCCGTTCGGCCGAACGCGACATCGAGGTTGCCGAGGCCACTATCAAGAGCGCGGCTGAGAACCTGAAGCTCGCCCAGATCGATCTCGGCTACACCGTGCTCGAGGCTCCGTTCTCGGGCGTGATCCTCACGCGCCAGGCCGAGCTCGGCGAAGTGATGCAGCCTGGTACGCCGGTGGTGACGATGGCCGATCTCGATCATGTCTGGCTCCGCGGTTACATCGATGAAACCGACCTGGGACGCGTTCACTGGGGCCAGCCGGCGACGGTGACGACGGACACGTATCCCGGCAAGCAGTACCGCGGGCACGTCACGTTCATCGCATCCGATGCGGAGTTCACTCCCAAGAGCGTCGAGACGCACAAGGAGCGGGTAACGCTCGTATACCGGATCAAGATCGAGGTCGAGAATCCGAATCATGAACTGAAGCCGGGGATGCCTGCCGATGCGACGATCGACCTCGCGGCTCCCGCGGAGCAGGAGACCATACGTGAGTGAGGCTTGCGCCGAAGTCGAAGTTCGCGGGCTGGTGAAGCAGTTTCCCGGCGTGCGTGCGCTCGATGGTCTCGATTTCAGCGTGGCGTCAGGCGAGATCTTCGGCCTCGTCGGTCCAGACGGTGCAGGCAAGACCACCTGCATGCGGATCCTGGCGGGCGTTTTGCCCGCCGAAAGCGGCAGCGTGACGGTCGCGGGCTCAGATGCGATGCGCAACCCGGAGCGCGTCAAGCACTTCATCAGCTACATGCCGCAGCGCTTTGGTCTCTACGAAGATCTCACGGTCGACGAGAATATCCGCTTTTACGCGGAGCTCTTCAGTGTGGTGCGGCGCGAGCGCGAGGAGCGAGCGCCCGAACTGCTGCGCGCGTGCGGAATGGCCGAGTTCCGTACACGCCTCGCGGGTAACCTTTCGGGCGGAATGAAGCAAAAACTCGGGCTCGTCTGCGCGCTGATTCACCGTCCGCGCGTACTGCTGCTCGACGAACCAACCAACGGCGTCGATCCGGTCTCGCGCCGTGAGTTCTGGTCGATTCTCTACGGCCTGGTCGGCGGCGGCGTAACGGTAGTCAACTCGACTGCGTATCTCGACGAAGCCGAGCGATGTCATCGCGTCGCGCTGATGCATCGTGGACGCATTCTGTTTTGCGACACACCGGCGCGACTCAAGCAGCAGCTCAGCGGCGCGGTGCTGTCGATCGTCGCGGCAAATCCGCGCGCGGTACACGACGCTCTGATCGGCGCAGCCGGGATCCAGGATGTGGTACGGGTTGGAGACGCGGTACACGCGTTCGTCGACGACGCCGACGAGCGAATACCCGAAGTTCGGGCGACGCTCGAAGGCCGTCAGCTTTCTTTCAGCGAAATCGCGCACGTGACACCGACGATCGAAGACCTCTTCGTTGAAGCTGTGCGCGAGCGCCCAGCCGAGGCGCGGCCATGAGCGACAATTCGGTCGAAGTCGCAAGCCTGGTCAAACGCTTCGGCACCTTCACCGCGGTCGATCACGTTTCATTCAGCACGCGCCAGGGCGAGGTTTTCGGTTTTCTCGGTCCGAACGGCTCCGGCAAGTCGACTACGATCCGGATCCTCTGCGGCTTGCTGCACCCGACCGAGGGACGAGCAGTCGTTGCAGGCCTCAACGTAGTCGAAGCGCCGGAAGCTGTGCGGCGGCAGATCGGATACATGTCGCAGAAATTCTCGCTCTACAACGATCTCACCGTAATCGAGAACCTCCGCTTCTATGCCGGCATGTACGGTGTCACCGGCGCCTTGCAACGCGAGCGGATCGCCTGGGCGCTCGAGATGTCAGGGCTTCGCGGCCGCGAAAATACGATTACCGGCTCTCTGTCAGGTGGATGGAAACAGCGCCTCGCACTTGGTTCGGCTGTGTTGCATCGGCCGCTCATCATTTTCCTTGACGAACCGACTTCTGGTGTTGACCCGATGTCACGCCGGCTTTTCTGGGAACTAATCCAGCAAATGAGCGCCGCAGGCGTAACCGTCTTCGTCACCACTCACTACATGGACGAGGCGGAATACTGTAACCGCTTGGCGCTCATGTTCCGCGGCAAGCTGGTCGCGCTCGGCACACCGACGGAACTCAAACTCGGCGCGATGCGAGGGCAGCTCTACTTGCTAGAGGCCGCGCCGCTCGGCCGCGCGCTCGAACTCTCGCACCGCGCGCCTGGCGTGTTCGACGCCGCGGTTTTTGGCAACGCGTTACATCTCGTGCTCGCGAGCGACGAGGCATGCGCCGCTGTCCGCGCGGCGCTCGAAGCAGCGGGCGTCGCGGTAACCAGACTCGAGCCGATTCGCCCGAGCCTCGAAGATGCTTTCGTTTCGCTGACGACCGAACCGGCGGCCCCGCCCGCAGCGCCACCGTGAACCTACACCGCATGTTCGCGATGGTGCGCAAGGAAGCGCTTCAGATCATGCGCGACTCGCGCAGCCTCCTGATCGTGCTGCTGATGCCGCTCATGCTGATGGTGGTGCTCGGCTATGGCGTCAATCTCGACATCAAGCATCTCACGGTTCTGGTTTACGATCGCGAGGGCAGCCAGCAGAGCCAGGATCTTTTGAAGCGCTTCCAATCGTCCGACTATTTCGAAGTCGTAGGAACGGTCAACGACTATCGCAGCTTGTCGGACGCGATCGACGACAACCGCTGCCAACTTGGAATCGTCATCCCACACGATTTCTCTGAGAGCCTCGCCGACGGCCAGCCTGTCGCTGTGCAGGCCCTGGTCGACGGCACCGACGAGAACACCGCGCAGATCGCAATCGGCTATGCACAGGCCGTGGTCGGCGCGTATGAGCAGAGCGCGCAGGCCGACTACTTCAGCCGCAACCGCATGGGCGTGATTCCGCCGGCAATAACCGTCGAACAGCGTACCTGGTTCAACGAAGATCTCGAGAGCAAAAACTTTATCGTGCCGGGCGTGGCCGCGATCGTGATGGCGGTGATTGGCACGCTGTTGACCTCGCTCACGATCGCGCGCGAATGGGAACGCGGCACGATGGAGCAGCTCATCTCGACTCCGGTGACCGCGCTCGAGATCATAGCCGGCAAGCTCATCCCCTACTTTGCGATCGGGCTCGTCGATACTTTCATTTGCGCGATCATTGCAGTCACCTGGTTTGACGTGCCGTTTCGCGGCTCGCTCGCAGTCCTGGTCGTCGGCTCAGGCCTCTACCTGATCGCGATCCAGGGGCTCGGCTTCTGGATTTCCGTTATCACGAAAAACCAGCTCGCCGCGAGCCAAATCGGACTGCTCGCGGGATTCCTGCCCTCGATGCTGCTGTCGGGCTTCACTTTTCCGATCGAGCAGATGCCGCCGGGAGTGCAGCCGTTCACACTGATCGTCGCGGCGCGCTACTACGTGGTGATTCTGAAGAACGTGTTCCTGAAGGGCACCGGGCTGGATGCGCTGGCGATACCGGCGCTGGCGCTGGTGCTTTACTCATTCGTCATAATCGCTATCTCGACGAAATCATTTCGCAAGTCGCTCGCCTGAGGAATCGATCATGCTCGAACGCCTGCGCCAGTTGCTGATCAAGGAGTTCATTCATCTGTTCCGCGATCCGCACGCGCGCGTCTCGCTCATCGTGCCGCCAATCTTGCAGATGCTGATCTTCGGCTACGCGGCGACCTACGAGGTCAATCACGTCACGACCGCTGTCCTCGACCAGGATCACAGCCCGGAGAGCCGCGATCTGATTTCGCACCTTGAAGCGAGTGGCCGCTTCGACGTGCGGAGGGTACTGCGGAACGAATCCGAAATCCCCCACGTGATCGATTTTCGCGAGGCGGAGTTGGTGGTGCAGATTCAACCCGGCTTCGCCGAACAGTTGCGCAAAGGAGCGGGCGCGCCTGTGCAGGCTGTGCTCGACGGCACCGACTCCAATACCGCGCTTATCGCGATGAGCTATATCGATCAGATCGCTCAGCGCTACGGCGAGGATTACGAAGCCGATCGAATGGCCCATGTCAAACCCGTGCTCTACGAACTTGCGCCGAAGGTCACGCTCGAAGAGCGGCCATGGTACAACCCGAACCTCGAAGGGCGCTGGTTCTTTGTCCCCGGCGTGATCGGCACGATCGTCATGACCAGCGTCATCACCTTGACCGCCTTCGCCGTCGTCCGCGAGCGCGAGGTCGGTACGCTCGAGCAATTGATGGTGACTCCGATTCGCCCGGTTGAATTGATCGTCGGGAAGACGTTGCCTTCACTGATCGTGGGCCTTGGCAATGCGTCGATCTCGGCGGTTATCGCGATCTTGTGGTTCCAGGTACCGTTCCGCGGCAATCTCGTCGTGCTGCTACTCTGCACAATTCTCTTTGTCGCGAGCGCAATCGCCGTCGGCCTTGTCATCTCGACGCTATGCTCGACTCAACAGCAGGCATTCGCCTCGTCATTCTTCTACGTGATGCCGGCGATCATGCTTTCCGGCTTCAGCTATCCGGTGATGAGCATGCCGCGGGCCCTGCAATGGGTGACGTACATCGACCCGCTCAGATTCTACCTGGTGGTTCTAAGGAGCACGTTTCTCAAGGGCGGCGGACTGACGGATCTATGGTTTGAAACCTCGGTGATGACGCTGATTGCCGGTGTCATGCTCGCAATCGCGACCGCGCGGTTCCACAAGACGCTTGACTAGTGCGCTGCGGCCGCTCCGGCGCTCGCGAGCTTGTTTTCCGAACCTCCGGCAACGGCGAAGCTCTTGATCAACTGCGCCAGTTGATCGCCATCGCTCGCCGGATGTGAACATTGCGAGGCCGCGCAAATGAAACCAATTGGCGAGCGCGCATTGGCGCTCGCCGCGAACATCGGTTGCGCGGCGGCGGGGAATCCCGCGCCGGTTTGTCCCGCAGTGAACCGCATCGTCACCTTCGACGGCCGATAGCCTGCAAGCGCCGC
The DNA here is from genome assembly GCA_030038355.1 of Candidatus Binataceae bacterium. Taxonomy (GTDB): domain Bacteria; phylum Desulfobacterota; class Binatia; order Binatales; family Binataceae; genus JASHPB01. Next base: position 1,939 of record JASHPB010000205.1, on the reverse strand, counting down.
GCTCCAAAGCGAGACAGCCGCGGGGTCAGATTGGTTGCCTATCACCGCGATGCCCGCGACGCCGTGCGCGCGCTGTTCCAGCGCAAGGCCGAGAGTTGCGATAGCGGTGCTAATCGAGGTCCCGGCCATCGCGGGCGCGCTCGCCATCAAGCGCTCGGCGGCCTTCGAGAGCGCACCGTCGCCCGTGATCATCGCGAGTTTGCCCATCGCCAGCGCGGCCGATGCTTGTAGCGACGGAGTCGGAAGATCGAATAGCGCGCTGCGGTCTTCAATCATCCCGGCCAGCACTGTTCCCTGTTCCGCTGGGTCGCGATTCACCAACAGTCCCGATGCCGAGATTCGAAAAATTGTCGAGATCACCGTCGACAGCGCGAGCGCATCGTGACGATACTTCTCGTCGCCGGACTCCTGGTACGCATCCACCAGCGCGGCGAGCATATAGCACTGGTCGGCCGCGAGACCCGCGACCGAGGCGCGCCCGTCCGACCACACGTGAAAGTAGCTGCCATCGCGTGCCCGCATGTGTGTCCGGATGAAGTCGAGCGCGCTCAGCCCTTGCTGCCGGAGCGCAGCATCGCCGAGCGCATCGCCTGCGTCGAAGTATCCAATTGCCATCAGCGCGTTGCGATCGGTCATGATGGCGCGTTCAATGGGCGGCCTCTGGCGGCGCTCGCGCGCAGCTAGCAGCTTCGTATTGACGGTATCGATAAGCTGCGCGGCCTGGTCGGGAGTTATCTTGAGTCGCTTGGCGAGAGCCGCGATCGTCATCGCGCGCCGCAGGATGATGCGCCCGTCGGGCGCGTGCGCGGGTTGATTGTCGACCCCGTAGAAAGCGAGCGCGGCGTCGAGATCGTGCGCATCGAGCGTTCGGCGGATTTCCGCGATCGTCCAGGTGTAGTAGCTGCCGTCGTCGCCCCTGAAAGCGTCGGCGTCCTGGTGCGAATAGAAGGCGTGAGTTTGCGGATCGACGAGGTTTTCGTCGACATAACGGGTGATCGCCTGCAGCACGCGAGCGAAGTCGTCGTCGCGGCTTTCCTGGTATGCCTCGGCGTACGCGGTCAGCGCCATCGCCTGGTCATAGGCGAGCTTCTCGAAATGCGGCACGTTCCAGTTGGGGTCGGTCGCATAGCGATGAAACCCGCCGCCCAGTTGATCGAACACCCCACCCGCCGCGATTTTCCTCAAACTATCGAGAGCGATCGAGGTGTAATCGGGATGGCCATAGAAGCCTTCGGCCAGCGCCAGCCTAATCGCGGGAAAATCAAAAAAGCGCGGGCCGTTATCGGCGCCAAAGCCTCCCGTCTTGGGATCGTAATCGCGTTTCAGCTCGGCCAGCAGCCTGGTCAGCATCTGCTGCCATGCCTCACCGCTCGCTTCAGGAGCCGCCGCGTCGTACTTGAGCTTCGCCGCGAGCGCATCGGCCTGGCGCTCGAGCTGTGGCGCTTCGTTGCCGTAGATCTGAGCGATGCGGGTCAAGAGCGGCACCATCGCGGAGCGCTCGTCGCTATCGCTGGAGCCTGGGCTGAGGGAGCGCGGAGGGATGTAACCCGCCGCGAACATCAACGCCCCGTCGTCCGTCGTGAAGCAGGTGAGCGGCCATCCACCGGCGCCGGTGAGATGCTCGGCCGCGTTCTGGTAGTAGCTGTCGATGTCGGGGCGTTCGTCGGTGTCGACTTTGATCGGAACGTAGTTGTCATTGATCAGCTTGATGACTTCGGGGTCGGCGTAAGTCGTCTGGTCCATGACGTGGCACCAGTGGCACCATACCGCACCGATATCGATCAGCACCGGGCGCTTGAGCGTACGCGCCAGCTCGAACGACGACTCGCCCCACGGCTGCCATCGAATCGGGCTCTCGGCAGCTTCGCGCAGATAGAGGCTCGGCGAGTTGCGGAGCGCTCGCGCGGTGAGCGTCCGCCCGGCCCCGGCTGAAGCGGTG
>JASHPB010000204.1 GCA_030038355.1 Candidatus Binataceae bacterium | reverse complement strand
GGGCGCCGCCTTAAAGCGGAGCGAGAACTCAGCCGAGACCCGGGTTTAACCATCTATTGTCTGTTGCTTATATACAATTGCCGCAAGCGGATAAGCGCCGGTTGCGCCGCTCCTCGGTGGGTCGCAGTATCGTTGTCAAGCGGGCGCCTATGGATGCCGCGCCGCGGAGGGCGAATGGAATCGAAACCGCTGACGATGGTAGCCGCGCTCTATATCTATCCCGGCACGGAAGCCGAGTTCGAGCGCTTCGAATCGGCGGCAGCCAGCATCATGGGCCGCCACGGCGGCGCAATCACGCGCCGAATACGATGTGCGCCGGGCGCCGATGCGTCCGCGCCCTACGAAATTCACATCCTGGATTTTCCTGATGCTGCCGCCTTCGCGAGCTACCGCAACGATGCAGAGCTCGGCGCGATAGCCGAGCTCCGCACATCCACGATTCGGCAGACCACGGTCTGGAGCGGCGTCGATCTGCCCCCGCCTGCCTAACGCCGCACTACCTTGGCGACCTCCGGCGGCAGACCACCGGTTGCTCCTCCCGCGCCGCTCGCTGCTGCGGCCCTGACCGAGATCGTCGGACTTGGTGCTGCAGGCGCCCGCGAGCTGCTTGCGCTGCTCCGCGCGATAGTTGCCGCCAGGATCATCGCTGAGCATAACAGCGCGCAGAATCGAGCGGCGCCGCGGTCCTTGACCACGGCGACGACGGGGAAGCCAATAATCATCAACGTCACCATCAGCGGCAACGGTCCGGCGATGCTCCGCGGACAGAATCGGCGCAGCATTCGCGTACGCAATCGACCGCGCCGCCGATCATCGCCGAGTTCGCCGCAATGGCCACGTTCACCGTGAAGCTCACCGTGGCGCCGGCCGCCACGCTGCGCGCCGGACTGAAGGTGAACTCGGCAGCGCCACCTGCTCGGCTGAAGGGATGCTGCGAGACATCGAGCGGTGAAGCGCTCAGCGACGATTTCTCGGTCAGAAACCCCTCAAAAAGAGCACGGCGCGGAGCCGGATCGGCGCCCTGCTGGACGGCACGCACTCTTGCCAAGCACTGCCGCTACTCGACGGTGACCGCCTTTGCCAGGTTGCGGGGCTGATCGACGTCGGTGCCGCGCTCCGCGGCGATATGATACGCCAGCAGTTGCAGCGGCACGGTCATCAACACCGGTGTCAGCATCCTGCTCGTCGCGGGTACCTCGATGATCTCATGCGCGATCGCTTTCAGTTCCTCGGTCACATGATCCGTGAGCGCGATAATCCGGCCGTTCCGCGACTCGACCTCACGCAGATTCGATAAGGTCTTTTCGAACAGGTCATCGTTGGGAATCAGCACGACCACCGGCATCTTCTCGTCAATTAGCGCAATCGGCCCATGCTTCATTTCGCCGGCCGAGTAGCCTTCGGCGTGGATGTAGGAAATCTCCTTCAGCTTGAGCGCGCCCTCGAGCGCGATCGGATAGTTGATACCGCGGCCGAGAAACAAAAAGTCGTGCGCGGTCGCGAACTTTCGCGCGATCTGCTGGATCCGCGGCTCGAGCTTGAGAATCGATTTCACCTGTCCCGCAATCGCGAACATGGGACGCAGCAACCCTTGCGCGTCGGCGTCCTTGAGCCGTCGCATCTTGGCCGCGAGGTGAATCGCGAACAGGTAATACGATTCGAGCTGAGTGAGAAAACACTTGGTGGTGGTGACGCTGATCTCGGGGCCGCATCGCGTATACAACTGCGCATTGGCCTTGCGCGCGATCGACGAATCCACCGTGTTGGTAATCGCGAGCAGATGCGCCCCTCGCCGCGCCCCTTCCTCCATCGCCGCGAGCGTGTCCGCAGTCTCACCCGATTGCGACACCGCGATCATCATTGTGCGTTCGTCGATTGGCGGATGCCGATACCGATACTCACTCGAATAGTCAACTTCGACCGGAATTCCGGCGAGCTCCTCGATCACGAATTTGCCGACCTGCGAGGTAATCCACGAAGCGCCCGCGCCGACCATCACCATGCGGCCGATCGCCCCTGGCCCGCCCTTCGGCAGCAGATCCATTTCGAAGCGGACCACCGGCGAGCCGGGATCGGCGCGTCCCGCCAGGGTGTCGATCCACGCCTGCGGCTGCTCGTTGATTTCTTTTCGCAAATAGTGGCGGAAGCCAGCCTTAGTGGCGGCGACGGCGTCCCATTCGATCCGCCGCGGTGTGCGTTCGATGGGGGTGCCGTCGAATTTCATGAGCCTTACGCTGTCCGCACCAATCTCTGCGAGTTCGCCGTCCTCGAGCACGATTGCGTTACGCGTATGGGCGAGAATCGCGGGGATGTCCGAGGCGATAAAGTTCTCGCCCTCGCCGATCCCGAGCACAAGCGGTGTCGCGGTCTTCGCCGCGATAAGCATTCCGGGCGATGTCTCCGACATCACGACGATCGAGAATGAGCCGCGAAGGCGCTGCACCGTCTCGCGCACAGCCTCGCCGAACGCGCGGCCGGCCTTGAGACGCTCTTCGACCAGATGTGCGATCAACTCGGTGTCGGTCTCCGAACTCAGCTTGTGGCCACGTGCGAGCAGCTCCGTGCGCAGATCGAGGTAGTTCTCGACGATACCGTTGTGAATCACCGCGACTGGCCCTGCCTGGTGCGGATGCGCGTTCTCCGCGGAGGGCCGTCCGTGGGTTGCCCAGCGCGTGTGGCCGATTCCGATATGACCGCTGAGAGGGGCCTCGCCCAGCATCCGGCGCAGGTTGGTGAGCTTGCCGGCCGCGCGGCGCAGCTCGAGCGTGCCGTTCTTCTTGATCGTGGCGACTCCGGCGGAGTCGTAGCCGCGATACTCAAGACGCGCCAGCCCATCGATCAGGATCGGGCAGGCCTCACTTGCTCCGACGTATCCCATTATTCCGCACATGGTTCGTTCCTCTCCCCATTTGGGGCGTTGGATGCGCACGTTAAGCGTGCGGCATCGCAACGGCGCGAGCATCGTGGGCGCGCCAAACTGATCGCACGCCGTGATCTGGAACTTCGATGAATTGCGGAGAGTTTAGCGAATCTGCCCGAGCCGTGAGGGGCCCTGCCACTTGAGGTCGATCTTTGTCGCGCAGTCACCTGCGCGGTTTGTTCGCCTCTAACGATTGTGGAACCGGGAAGCTATCCGCCGAATGTCTCGATGAGCTTCCACCTCGTCAACTCGAAGCAACAGCCTCGAGTCTGGCGCTACTCTCTAAAATTCGCTTCTGTCAGCTCTCCTTTTCTCGGCTCGTTGCTATAAAAATTATCCCGAAGGATCGCGGCGACTTCAAGCAAGCGCGGCAGCAACTATTCACGCTCGCGTTTGCCGTTGCCGTCAGGGCTATCGCCGTGACGCTCGCGCCATGTGGCCATCCAGCCCGGCTTCTCACGCTGCGGATGATGCGACATCACCAGCGTGCCGTCCGCTACCTCGCGCATGATCGTGGTCCCCGACGCGACGTACACGTCGCTGCCGACCTTCACCGGCGCGATTAGCTGCGTGTCGCATCCCACCATGCAGCGATCGCCGATTTCCGTGTGATGCTTTTCGTAGCCGTCGTAATTGACGGTGATCACCCCGCACCCGACGTTGGTGTCCGCGCCGATCGTCGCGTCGCCGAGGTAGCTCAGGTGGCTCGCCTTGGTGCCCCGTCCGATGTGCGCCTTTTTGGTTTCGACGAAGTTGCCGATGCGGTTGCGGCCCTCGAGATAAGTGCCGGCGCGGAGGTTCGCGAACGGCCCAATCTCGCATTCGTCGCCAATCTCGGCGTCTTCGGCTCGCACACCGAGCTTGAGCAGCGTGCCCCTACCGATCGTGACGTTCTTGAGCCACGCCGTGCCCTCGATGGTCACGCCCGACGCGATTTTCGTGCGCCCGAGAATCTGCACGTTCGGTCCAATCGTGCAATCAGGCGCGATCTCCGCTTCCTCCGAGATGAAGGCGCTCGCGGGGTCGATGAGCGTCACGCCCGCCTCCATCAGTTTGCGGCAAGTCGATTCGCGGATTGTTGCTTCCATTTCCGCCAACTCCATTCGTGAATTTATTCCGGCGAACTCCGCCCGATCGTTCGCGATCCAGGCTGCGATGCCGAGGCCGTGCGCGCGCGCGATCGCGACCAGGTCAGTCAGATAGTACTCGTTCTGCGCGTTGTTGGGTTGGAGCTCGTCCAGCGCAACGCGCAGGAAGGCAGCATCGACGAGGTAGAAACCGGTGTTGATCTCGTCGATCGCGCGGTCGCTTTCGCTTGCGTCGCGATGCTCGACGATGCGTGAGACGCCGCCTTTCTCATCGCGAACTACCCGGCCGTAAGCTTTGGGATCGGCCAGCTTGATCGAAATGAACGATAGCTTCGCGCCGCTCTCGCGATGCGCAGCCAGAAACCTGTCGAGCGTCTTCTCCGACACCAGCGGCATGTCGCCGTAAGCAATCAGAACGTTGCCGTTGAAGTCGGCGGGCAGCGCCGCGAGCGCGGCCCGCGCTGCATCACCTGTCCCGCGCTGCGGCTCCTGCAGCGCGAATACGAGCTGATCGCGGCCGTAGCGAGCGCTCAGCGCCGCCTCGACCTCGCGCGCCCGATGGCCAACCACGACGATCACTGGCCCGGCGCCAAGCGACGTGATCGTTCGTACCGCGCGCGCAATTATCGGCTCGCCACCGAGTTCATGCAGAACCTTGGCGCGGGCCGAACGCATCCTGGTCCCCTGGCCTGCTGCCAGCACAATCGCGGCAAGATTCATCAACTCAGTCGTACTCGTTGTAATTGGACACCTTCCAGGTGTCGCCTACGCGCCGCGCTGTGATCATCCAGTTTTTTTGGAACGAGCCCCCATCCGGCACTTCGATTGTCGCACGAAAGAGAAACTGGATGTGATCGGGCGAGTCGCGTTCAGCCTTGAGCTTGTAGTGTACCGTGGGCTTTCGCGTCGTGTCGTCGATATTCTGGCCCGAGGTCAGCGCCATCTCCTGGTGGAGCTTGTCCAGTGCGAGCCCGGTGCAGTAAGGCTCGGCGCCTTTCAAATTGATCGCGACGTAGTGCTGATCGATGAAATCGTCGACCACGCCGCGCGCGCTGTTTCTGCGGGTGCATCCGTTCGTGACGATGACGACGATCGCGAGCGTCACCGACATCGCGCCCATCCGCGCGGCGAGACGAGATTCGAGCTGCGATTTCATTTCCTTTTGAACAGTGCCTCCAGCTTGGCGCGGCCCACACTCGCCGCCACAGTTCGCGCCGCCGCGCTTGGCGCTGCACGCGCGGGTGCGAAGTAATCGCAGAAGTTGAACCGATCTTTGTCGACCACGCGCTCGGCCTGGGGCTCGCGGCACTGATTGTTGTACGAGGACTCGTAAAACTCGCAGTTGAGGCAAACGTGAAGGGGGCGATCGCAGCCGGCGCAGGTATCGCGAAAACCGACTCGTTCCTTTACCTCGACCGCGCGCCCGCAATGGAAGCAGTTCATAACGGATCAGCAGAGTGGGCCGCGCTTTTTGGTTCTAGCCGTGAGCATACTATGTCGGCCGAATCGCTCCTGATAGCATAACCATTGGGGGCGATAGGGGCGAGCAGTGGAGGCGGAGATCGAGGCATTCGCGGCGGCGCTAGGCAAGGCCTCGCGCGCGTCGGCCAATACAGTTGAGGGTTATCGGCGCGATTTGATCGCGTTTAGACACTTCCTGCTCGAGCGCACGGGCGCGAAGGGCGCCGGCGATGAACAAATTGATACTGCCACGATCAATGCTGACCACATCCGCGCATACCTTGC
>JASHPB010000203.1 GCA_030038355.1 Candidatus Binataceae bacterium | reverse complement strand
CGGGAGTGAATCGAAGCCTCACGTCAATCGTATCTGATTGAGGCTCGAATGAATTGACGGCCAAAATCGCGGCTCCGCATTGCCGCGCGAATGAGCTAGATTCTGAATGTGAGACCCGATCGATGCCTCAGGGTGGCGTCGGTCCAGGAAGAACCGACCGATGGCTGAACTACCTGTAATCAAACGGCTCCGCAAGGAGATGGAAGTTCTCAAGCGCGAGCTGACCGTGGACCTGCCCAAGGAACTGGAGCGTGCCCGCGCGCACGGCGACCTCTCGGAGAACGCTGAATGGGCGATGGCCAAGCAGCGCCAGGAATTTCTGCGCGCGCGCGTCGGCAACCTCGAGGCGCGAATCGGCGAGCTGATGATGATCAACCTCGATTCGATCCCGCGCGACACGGTCGGCCTCGGCAGCAGGGTCTCGCTCGAAGATCTCGACGAGGGCGGCGTCATAATCGAGTTCGAAATCGTTGTGCCGGAAGAAGTTGACGGCGCGCAGAACCGCATCTCCTTGTCATCGCCGCTCGGCCGCGCGCTCATCGGTAAGACCGAAGAGGACGATATCGAGGTGGTGACGCCCAAGGGCAAGCGCGCGTACATCGTCAAAAGGCTGACGACCATCCACGCGCTCCTTGCCATCGAAAACGGCAACAGCAAGGCCTAGCGGGAGTCTCGCGTCCCAGCTCCGACTCGGACGGTGTGGTCGCCCCGTTAGCTATTTGTCGAGCGGATGCTTGAACTTGCGATCCGGATGGCGGACTGTGAGTACCGGGCATGGCGATTTCTGCACGACGCGCTCCGCGACGCTGCCCATCAACACGTGCGCGAGCCCGGTCCGCCCGTGCGTACCGAGCACGATCATGTCGCAGTTCTCGGCCTGCGCGGTATGAAGAATTTCCAGGAACGGCGAGCCTACCTTGAGCAGGCATTTGCCCTTGAGCCCCCCGTCGCGGATGCCTTTGATGATCTTGTCGAGCTCGCGCTGCGCGAGCAACCGCTGCTCTTCGGCGATGCGGCTCATCGCGCCGACGTCCATAGCCGGCCCGAGCTCCGGCGTCATCATTACCGGTGCGAGCGGTTGATCGACGTGCAGCAGGACGATTTCGGCGCCGAACTTAGCCGCGAACTCCTTTGCATAGTCGAGCGCCAGACCTGAATCTTCAGAGAAGTCGGTTGCCGCTAGGATCTTTGCGATATTAGCCACGTCCGAACCATACAGCGGGCCGAAATGGGTGGCAAGCAGGGTCGAGTTCGACGTCGCCGCCATCGAATGCGCCACTTTATTATGACGCGTAAATCATGAAAGACTGTGGCCCATGCCGCGCCCGGTCATCACTATGCTCGATGAGTTCGAACGCGTCTTCGACGAGTTCTTCAACGACCTTTTGATCAATCGATGGCGCCGCGGCACCGAAGGCGTATTCGGCGCACCCGCGCGCGTAACCGATCTTCCAGATCGCTACGAGGTCCGTTTCGCGGCCAAGGGCGTCGACCCTGAGAAAGTGGATATCGAAATCGACGGGCAGCGCCTCAAGGTGAAAATCCCGCTCGAGCCGGGAGAACAGATCACAAGTTCGATGGGATTCATCGAAACGATTGACGGTCCGAACGTGACCGCGAACTGGTCGAACGGCACTCTCATCATCACGCTTCCGAAACTGAAGGGCCGGCGTATCGCGCTCAAGAAGTCCTGAGCGCGCCGGACGAGCCTGGCTGTATGACCGATCAAGGCGAGCAAACCAACCTGCAAGCGCAACTCGTTCCGGCGCCGGCGGCGACCGAGCTTCGGGCGTCCGAACTGCGCCTCAAGCTTCCAGCCGATCCGGCGGAACTCGAGCGTGCGGCGACCGTGGGCCATGACGAGCACTTGCTCGGGCAAAATCGCGCGCTCGACGCGATTCGGCTCGCGATCGGTATCGACGGTCCCGGCTACAATGTTTTCGTTAGCGGCCTGCGCTCGCGCCAGGAGCGCGACACCGTTGTTCAGTTGTTAAGGCAAAAGGCCGCGTCGATGGCGACACCGGGCGACTGGGTCTACGTGCAGAATTTCAAAAGCCCGGAGTCTCCCGTCGCCATTTACCTTCCCCCCGGGCAGGGTGCGGAGCTTGGCCGCCGCGTCAACGATCTCGTGCTCTTCATCCGCGACCAATTGCCCAAGGCGTTTCGCCGCGAGGAATTCGACCAGGAACGCACCGCGCTTCGCGACAAGTACAATAAGCGCGCGCAGGAACTGTTCGGCGGCTTCGAACAGCGCGCCCGCGAGCGCGGCTTCGCGGTCCAGGGTACGCCGGGCGGCCAGTTGATCTTCATCCCGCTGATCGACGGCAAGATCCCGGAATCGCCCGAGGCGCTCCAGCAGGCGATGCAGAAGCGGACCCAGGAGGAGCGCGACAAGCTGGCAGAGACCCAGGCTGAGCTCCAGGAGCAGCTCGGCAACCTCCTGATGCGTCAGCAGGAGATGATGCGCGAGTTGATCGATGATATCCGCGCGGTCGAACGCACCTTCGCGGCACGCCTGATTGCTCCCGCCGTCAACGAGATCAAGCAGCACTTCAGCGCCAAGGATGTGCACGCCTACCTCGACGAAATGGGAGAGCACATGCTGAGTCACCTCGAGCGCTTCCGCGAGCGCGAAGGGGCCGAGCAGGGCGGGGCGATGCAGATGACGGGGCAGGGCGCGCCCGAAGACGGGTCGCGCTGGGTCGAGTACCAAGTCAACGTGATGGTCGACAACTCGGAAACGAGCGGGGCACCGATAGTTTTCGAAGATGCGCCCAATTATCGCAACCTGTTCGGCACGATCGAGCGCTGGATCGATCCGCTCGGCCGTTCGGGCACCAATTTCACGCGCATTATCGGCGGTTCGTATATCAAGTCGCACGGCGGGTTCCTGATTTTCGATCTCGAAGATGCCGTCATCGAGCCGGGTGTGTGGCGCACGCTCAAGCGGAGTCTCAAGTCGGGGCGTCTCACGCTCGAGACTTACGAGCCGCTTCCATTCTTCGCCACCAGTGGGCTCCGGCCCGAGCCGATCGACGTGCACAACAAGGTCGTGGTGCTGGGCGGACCATACCTCTACAACATGCTCTATTTTTACGACGCGGATTTCAGCGAGTTGTTCAAGGTCAAGGCGGAGATGCGTCCCGCGATTGGCGCGGATCGTGACGCCGCCCTTCACTACGCGGCTCGCGTCGGCGCGCTCGCGCGTCGTGAGCATCTACCGCCCTTCGAGGCGGGGGCGCTGGCGAGAATCCTCGAATATGGCATGAGGATGGCAGGAGATCGGACACGAGTGCTCGCGATGCTCGAGCCGATCGACGATCTCGCTCGCGAATCTGCGTACTTCGCGACCGCGGCGTCAGCGCCAATTGTTACTGCCCAACACGTCGAGCGCGCCCTCACCGAGCGCATGCTCCGACTCAACTTTATCGAGGAGGAGATCCGGCGCCTTATCGCCAACGGCACGCTCGTCGTGAACATCACCGGCCGGAGCGTCGGGCAGATCAACGGCCTCGCCGTGCTCGATGTCGGCGGCTACGCATTCGGCCGTCCCTCGCGTGTCAGCGTGACGGTTGCACTCGGCCAGGCGGGGCTTATCAACATCGAGCGTGAAGCGCGGCTCTCGGGCTCGACGCACGATAAGGGCATCATGATCCTGTCGGGATTTCTGCGCTGGCGCTTCGGCCAGAGCCATCCGATCGCGATGAGCGCCAGCATCGCGTTCGAACAATCGTATTCGGGAATCGACGGCGACAGCGCCAGCTCGACGGAGCTCTACGGGCTGCTCTCGGCGCTGAGCGCCGTGCCGATTCGGCAGGAGCTTGCGGTAACGGGTTCGGTCGATCAGTTCGGCCACGTGCAGGCGATCGGCGGCGCCAACGAAAAGATCGAAGGCTACTATCGCGTCTGCAAGGCGATCGGACTCACTGGCACGCAGGGCGTGCTGTTGCCGCGCACTAATCTGCCGAATCTGATGCTCGAGGCGGAGACGACGGCGGCGATCGAGCGCGGTGAGTTTCATCTCTATCCGGTTGCGACGATCGATCAGGGAATCGAGATCCTCACGGGTGTGCGCGCCGGCGCGCTCGATGAACCGGGCACCATCAACTACCTCGTCGATCAACGGCTCAAGAAGATGGCCGACGTGTTGCACGACCGCGCGCCGCAGGAAACGCGGATCATCCAGGAGCCGGCGCCAGGCGCGCCTCCTCCCAAGCCGCCGGCGCCCCCGGAGCCGCCGCGATGATCGAAACGGCGCGCGCATTGTCCGCGCGAGGTGATGCGCACGATGCCGATTGATCTCAGGCTTGACCCGGCCGAACTCGCGCTCCTCACCGACCTTTACGAACTCACCGTCAGCGCCGCGTTTTTCGACCACGGTATGAACGACGAGGCTGCCTTCGAGCTTGGGCTGCGCCGCCTGCCGCCGAGCCGCGGCTACATGATTGCGTCCGGGATCGATCGCCTGGCCGAAGTGCTCGAGGAGTACCGCTTCAGCGAGGCCGCGCTGGCGCATCTGGAGTCACTCGCGCTCTTCAAGCCTGCGTTCCTCGACTATCTCGCTAAATTCCGCTTCAGCGGATCGATGCGCGCGCTGCCGGAAGGAACGATCTTCTTCGGCGGGGAACCGATCGTCGAAATCGCGGCACCGCTGATCGAAGCGCAACTAATCGAAACGATCGCGCTGAACCAGGTGGGGTTCGCGTCGATGGCGGCGACCAAAGCGGCGCGATGCGTCAGCGTCGCGGGCGGCCGGCGTCTCATCGACTTCGGTCCGCGCCGCGCGCAGGGCGCAGACGCCACGCTGATCACGGCGCGCGCGAGTTACATGGCGGGTTTTCATGGCACCGCAAACGTGCTCGCGGGCGCGCGCTACGCAGTCCCGGTGTTCGGCACGATGAGCCACAGCTTCATCATGGCCCACGACACCGAGCGCGTTGCGTTCGATCATTTCGTCGAATCGTTTCCGAAACTCAGCACGCTGCTGGTCGATACATACGACACGCTCCGCGGCGTCACGAATGCCGCCGCGGTCGGCGCAAAGATGCGCGAGGCGGGCCTCAAGGTGCAGGCCATCCGCCTCGATAGCGGTGACCTGCCCGACTTAAGCCGCCGCGCGCGGCGCATTCTCGATCAGGCCGGGCTCAAGGACGTGGCGATCTTCGCGAGCGGCAACCTCGACGAATACAAGATCAACGACCTGGTCGAATCGGGCGCCCCGATCGACGCATTCGGCGTAGGTACCTCGCTCGCGGTGAGCGACGATGTTCCTGCAGGAGACTTCACCTACAAATTGGTCGAGTACAAGGGCGTCGCACGCCTCAAGACCTCGGCGGGCAAGATTTCGACGCCAGGCCGCAAGCAGATGTTTCGCGGCGTGAACGCCAACGGCGGGCCGATCGGCGATCTGATCGGGCTGCTGGATGAAGGCATTGACACCGTCGCGCGTGAGTTCCGGACGCCAGCGTCGAGGGTGACGGCGATGCTCGAGCCGCTCGTGCTGCGCGGCCATCGGGTCGCCGCGCCCACGGATCTCGGCGCGGCGCGCGAGCGAATCGCAGCGGGCATTGCGGCGATGGATCCGCGCCTCAAGACGCTGCGCCGTCCGGCCGAGTATCCGGTCCGCAATACTGCGGCACTCGGCGCGATGGTGATAAGCGAGAAACTCCGCGCCGAACGCCGCCAAGACTAAAACCGTTCAGAGCAGAGTGCGCGTGGATTCGCTTGATGGGCGCCGCTACAGTCGCGTCCATGCGCCGCTACCAGTTCATCACCGTTGACGTTTTCACTTCGCAGCCGCTCGAGGGTAATCCGCTCGCGGTTTTCACCGACGCCCGAGGTTTGACGGACGCCGAGATGCAGGCGCTGGCCCGCGAGATGAACCTGTCGGAAACCACCTTCGTCATTCCGCGTGACGAAACGACGGACCGCGCGCAAGGCATCAAGGTACGGATTTTCACGAGCTCTTATGAAATGCCGTTCGCTGGCCACCCGACCTTAGGCACCGCGTTCGTGTTGGCGAACGCTCGCCAGACGCGCAACGTGGTGCTCGATCTCAAGGTCGGTTCGATCCCGGTGCGGTTTGCAGATCGTCAAGGAAAGCTGTTCGGCGAAATGACGCAGCGCGATCCCGAGTTCGGGCAGATTCATCGCGCGCAGGATGTCGCGGAAGCCGCGTGCTTACCTCGCGGCGCAATCGACGAGTCGCTCCCGATTCAGACCGTCACTACCGGCAATCCGGTTGCGATCGTTCCGCTGAGATCGCTCGCTGCGATTCGCGCGCTCCGAATCAATCCGGTGCAGGCCGAGGAGTATCTCGACAGAACAGACGCGAAATTCTTTTACTTCGTGACTCGCGAAGTCGAGGAGCCGGGTGCGCGGCTTCATGCGCGGATGCAGTTCTTCGGCGGCGAAGATCCGGCCACCGGCTCTGCCGCTGGCCCCGCCGCGGCCTGGATGGTGCATCACGGGATCGCTCGGCCGGACGAACAGGTGCTTATCGAGCAGGGGATCGAAGCGAAGCGCCCAAGCAGGATCTTCGTTTGCACCAGCCAGAGCGGCGATCGGATTCATAACGTTCGGGTCGGCGGTCACGTGTGCGAGATCATCCGCGGCGAAGCCACGCTCTCGTAATCGAAAAACAGCGCGGGCGCGGCGTCGCCGCCGATCGTTCAGTTGAATTTGTCCGGTCTGCAGGTTGGCCCCGAGTGGCAGCTCAAGCCCAGGCGAGCGATTCTGCCGCCGATAGGATGCATCGCTCGGTCGTTGGCCAATCGATGCACGGGTCGGTCACCGACACGGCGTACTTCAGCTTCGAGCGATCCGACGAAATCGGCTGGTTGCCGGGATTCAGGTGACTCTCGACCATTGCGCCCATGATGGCGCGGCTGCCGGCGCGCACCTGCTCGACGAGCGCGGCCAACACTCCCGGCTGCTTCGTGTAATCCTTGCTAGTCTGCGCGTGCGAGCAATCGACCAGCACGCGCGGCTCGAGACCGGCAGCCGACAGCATCTGCTCGCACTCCGCGATGCTCGCCGCGTCATAGTTGGGCTTGCGCCCTCCGCGCAGCACGACATGCGTATCAGGATTGCCGCTGGTGCGGATAACGGCCGAGAGGCCGTCCTGCGTGATCCCGAGGAAAGAATGGGGGCTGCGCGCGGACTGCACCGCGTTGATCGCGGCCTGCAGGTTGCCGTCGGTCGTGTTCTTGAATCCGACCGGCATCGAGAGCCCACTTGCCATCTCGCGATGCGTTTGCGACTCGGTGGTGCGCGCGCCGATCGCGGTCCACGCGATCAGATCGGCGATGTACTGCGGTGTGATTGGATCGAGCAGTTCGGTTGCCGCCGGTAATCCCATCCGGTTGATATCGAGCAGGAGTCGCCGCGCGATCTTAATGCCTTCGCGCATGTCGCAACTGTCGTCCATGTGCGGATCATTAATGAGTCCCTTCCATCCGACGCTGGTGCGCGGCTTCTCGAAATACACGCGCATCATGATGTAAACGCGGTCGGAAACCTGGTCGCGGAGCTTCCCCAGCCTGCCGGCATATTCGAGCGCCGCCTCGGGATCGTGAATCGAGCACGGCCCGACCAGGCAAAGGAATCGCCGGTCGGCGCCGGATAGGATGGCGCGCACGGTCGCTCGCGCATCGACTACCGTGCGGACAATTCCTTCGTCCGGGGGCATCGTATCTTTGAGCTCGCGCGGCGGGACCAGCGTCTCGGTCGCGCGTACGTGTAAGTCCTGTATCTGCTTCATGGCCAAGACTTCCATTTCTATCGGAAAGCGAAGGACTGTAGAAGGCGGGGACATGCAATCACCGCCCAAGCTGCCGGATTGCCGCCGAGAGTGAAATATTGTGCTTTCCCATCGTCTGAAATTGTTAGAAGTTCGCGGTTATACTGTTGCGGTGAACGACGCGATGGAGCAGGCGGACCTGACGGCCGAACCCAAACCCGCCAGCATGGCTGCGGCTCGAGCTCCAATTCTGGGGCGAATCGGGCTCTGGCGGGCGATAGCCGGCATGGCGCTCGCGGTCGGGCTCGGCGCGGCGATTGTCGCGGTCGAAATCGCAACCGAACTGGCGCAGCGCACGCACGCGATGAACCATCGGATCGCGCGCCTCAACGAAATCGTGCGCACCCTGAGAAGGACGCAATCCGCAACGCAGCGCAAACTCGGCAGCGCTCGCCTGCAAGCCACAGAGGGCGAGCTTATCGGCAAGATTCTGTTCGCCCCCGACCTCAAGATTACACGGCTTAATCGAACCAGTGCCGGGGCAGCGGGTGCGAGCGGCGTGATCGCGATGAGCGAATCGGCGGGTGCCGCGATGGTCGGCGTGACCGGGCTCAAGCCCTCCGACGACGGCAATGTGTATCGCATCTGGTATCTGCCGCGGCGTGGCATCGCGCGCTGGATTGACGATTTCCTGGTCGGCGAGGACGGCAAGGCGACGGTCGCAATCGAATTGCCGCAGATAAGCTCGAGAGGCGTAATCGCGATCACGCTCGAGAGCCAGGACTACGCCGAGAGTCCTTCCGGTCCCGTGGCGCTCCAGAGTCCGCCACCGGGTGAGGCGCGCGTGCGTCGTCGTTGAAGTATCGTTGGGCGGGGATGCTGCGCGAAGATGAAATCGCGGGAACGGCTGCGGCGCCGGGCCGAATCGTCTACGGCCGTGCCTTCTGGTTGCTCTTCGCCGCGACTTGCGCGCTGAATTCCATTTTCAATCTGTTCGTACTGTTCCCGCTTTGGGTCGTCAAGCTGGGCGGCGGAGCGGGCGCGATCGGCGCGATCGTCGGCACAGGATCGCTCGCAGCGCTCGCCGCGCGGCCGGGCGTCGGCGGGCTCATCGACCGGTATGGGCGCGGCTCCACGGCGTTTAGTTTTATAACGCTAGATGCTCTCGCCATCGCGCTCTATCTGCCGGTTCATTCGCTCGGCGTACCGATTTACGTCGTGCGCGCACTGCACGGCGCAATCGAAGGCACGGCACGTGTGGCGCTGTTCGCGATGGTGTACGAGATGTTGCCAGCCGGACGCGAAGGCGAGGCGATGGCGACGTTCAGCCTCTCCGGGATGCTGCCGGCTGCGCTTGCGCCAATCCTCGGCGAACTGATTATTCGGCGTGCGGGGTTTGGGGTTTTCTTCGCGCTATCCGTCCTGCTTGCGATCGCGGGGGCGGCGGCAGCGTACGCTATCCCGAACGATCGTACCCAGCTAAGGCACACTCGCGTCACGCTTGCCGAGCCGCCTGCGGCCACCAAATATGGACATCTGCTCTGCGACCCCGGACTGGTGCCGCTCTGGATCGTGACGCTGCTTTTCGCGCTGGCGCTTTCGTCGCGCCTTAGCTTCGTCGCTCCGTTTGCCTACGAGCAGGGCGTGCGCCGTGTCGGCGTTTATTTCGCGATCTACAGCGTTGTCGCGGTGATCGTGCGCGTTGGCGGCGGTCGAATCATGGACCACCTCGGCGTTGGCACGGTGCTGGCACCCTCGTTGACGGTACTTGCAATCGGGATTGCGTTGATCGCGGGCACCGGCCACTTCCCGATGCTCGATCTCGCCGCGATCGTCGGTGGAATCGGTCACGGTTACGCGTATCCTGCCCTAAGCGCGCTGGTGATTGCGCGGACGCATCAGGGTGCGATCGGCCGCTCCTCGAGCATTTACACGTCGCTCTATGATTTCGGTTCGATGGCGGGTCCATATGCGCTCGGGATCATGGCGGCATCGGCGGGTTACGGCTGGATGTTCGTGATTGCAGGGGCGTTTGCGCTCCTCGCGGGGGTATATTTTGTCGCTGCGGAGCGCGGCGACGAGGAAGCTCGGCCAGCTTGAGGATCGGACCAAAGACTTGCGCCGAGGAGGGCTTCGCCCACCGGGCCAGGGGCGGAGGCGCGACCTCTGTGGAGAAATCTTGGCTGGCGGCAATGTTTTTGAGCCTTAGGTACTTTACTTCGCTCGGGGAGTTGGTATTATCTATTCCCGACGGCGCGAAAGCGCGGTCAAGGGAAGTTTCGCTCTCAAAATTTCGTCACAACTTGTTGACCGGATCAGAACCGAGCGGTATTATTTCCCTTCGCCCCGAGTGGGCCGGTCTTTGAAAACTGAATAGTAGTGCATGCCTATAATCGGGCGGCGGGAGATCCGGAGTGGATCTGAAGCCCGTCCGATTTCTTTGAATTGCGGTCAGTCCATCGTCTCCGTGCTAGCCGCGCGGGGCGATGGTGACAATGAGCCTATAATGGAGAGTTTGATCCTGGCTCAGAACGAACGCTGGCGGCGTGCCTGAGACATGCAAGTCGTGGGAGAATTTCGTAGCAATACGGATAGTAAACCGGCGCACGGGTGAGTAACACGTGGACAATCTGCCTCGGAGACTGGGATAACTCGTCGAAAGACGG
>JASHPB010000202.1 GCA_030038355.1 Candidatus Binataceae bacterium | reverse complement strand
AACGATCGCGAATTTGTCACACTCGACAATGCAACGCGCCCGCTCGATTCGAATGACCTTTTGATCGCCGACGCCGAGCAGCCGCTCGCAATCGCCGGCATAATGGGCGGCCTCAATTCCGAAGTGAGCGACGCGACGACTACGCTGCTGCTCGAGAGCGCCTACTTCGAGCCGGTGACGATCGCGCGCACCGGCCGGCGGCTCGGCCTTTCGAGCGAAGCGCGTTACCGCTTCGAGCGCGGCATCGATCGCGCGGGCCAGGTGAGCGCGCTGATTCGCGTCGCCGAGGTGATTCGGAAAATCGCACACGGCCGCGAAGCATCGACGGTCGCCGACCTGGAGCCGCGAAAGAGCGACGCGCGCGAGATTGCATTCGAGCTTTCGAGGATTGAAACGCTGCTCGGCGTCGCGATCGCGCCGACCGTCGTGCGCGCGCGGCTCAAGGCGATTGGCGCGCACGTAACCCCGCGCGGCAAGGGCGTGCTCGGCGTCGTGCCGCCGTCATTTCGTCCCGACATCACGGAGCCTGCCGACCTGATCGAGGAAGTCTCGCGGCTCAACGGATACGACGAGGTTCGCGCCGAGCTGCCGCCGCGCGTCGCCGCACTGGTGCCGCCGAACCCCGAGCGCGAGTTTCACCAGGGCACGCGCGAAGTGATGCTCGGCGCGGGAATGACCGAGGCGACGACGATCGCGTTTATCGCGCCACCGGACAACGCGCGCTTCAAGGGAATTGCGCCGACGGCGTCGGCGGTGAAAGTCACGAACCCGCTCTCGGCCGAGCTGAGCGAACTGCGCTTGAGCCTGCTGCCCGGTCTGATCGCCGCGCTTCGCTTCAACCTGAATCGCGAGGCGGACTCGTTTCACAATTTCGAAATCGGAAAGGTTTTTCAGCGCGAGGGTGATTTTCCCGTGGAGCGCACGCAACTCGGAGGAATCAGTTACGGTCCGTATGCGCTCGCGTCGATCGGCGCGGAGCCGGTCAAGGCCGGATTCTATTCAATCAAGGGCGTGCTCGAGGCGTTGTTCGAATCGTGCAGCGCGGACGCGGACCTCGGTTTCAAACCGATCGAGGCCGCGAGCTATCCGTTTTTGCATCCGGGACGGAGCGCGTTAATCAGGTTGAAGGACGGGCCGATCGGTTACGTCGGCGAACTGCATCCCGCCGAGGCGATGCGGCTCGGGCTGAAAGAGGCGTGCGCGCTGTTCGAACTTGACTTAGCAAATCTCATTTCCTATGGTTTTGCGCCGCGCAAATCGATCGAACTGCCACCGCGATTTCCGGCTGTCCGCCGCGACCTCGCGCTGGTGCTTGATCGGAATTTCCCGGCCGATGTGGTAATAAAGACCATTCGGGAATGCGGCTCGTCGCTGCTCGAAGCCGTCGAAATTTTTGACGTCTACGAGGGATCGGCAGTGGCAGCCGGCAAGAAGAGCGTCGCATTGGCCTGCCGATACAGGGCCAAGGATCGCACGCTTACCGATGAGGAGGTGAACCGCCTCCACGCCGTCCTGGTCGAGCAGGCGCGGACGCGGTTGGGAGCGGAGTTGCGGCAGTAGGCGTGCCCAACGTGTGGGTGGGGAACGGTACGCCGCACTGCAAGACGAAAGCCGATTTCGTGGACTTGATCTACGAGCGGACAGGCTACTCGAAACGAGAAGCCGGCGAAGTGGTCGAGGCGGTGATTGCGATCATCCGACATGCCCTGCGCGATGGCGACAAGGTTAAGATCTCCGGATTTGGCACCTTCGCCGTTAACCAGAAGCACGCCCGCCGCGGCCGCAATCCTCAAACCGGCGAACCAATCACGATCGTTTCGCGTCGTGTACTCTCCTTCAGGCCGAGCCAGGTCTTGAAGCAACGAGTCAACAACGGCGCCAAAGCTGAATCATGACAGAATCAACGCGGCGGCCATCAGTTCGGCCGAAGAAAACCGCGAAACCCGCGATTCAGAGCGGCGGTTTTCCCGAGCGCGGACTTAAAATCGGCGAAGCGGCGACGGTGCTCGGCGTCGAGACCTACGTATTGCGCTTCTGGGAAACGCAATTTCCCTTTCTCAAACCGAAGCATACCAGGACCAAGCATCGCTTCTACCACGAGCGCGACGTCGAAGTGCTACGGCTCATCAAGCGAATCCTGCACGACGAGGGATTCACCATCGCGGGCGCCAACAAGTACATCAAGGAAGTTGGCCTCGATGTGCTGCTCAAGGGCGGAAGAGCGTCCAAGACGGTGCGCGCCGAAGATCACGTATCGAAATCATCTTCGGGCGAAGGCTCAACGAAGCGCGTTCTGAGCGAAGTGCGCCGCGAGCTCGAAAATCTTCACAAGCTGCTGGAAGATTGAACGCCGGGAAAGAACTCGCGGCCGAGTGCGGTGGCACGCGGGCAACGCGATTCCCATCTCCCTGAGTTGTGTCGGCCGCAGCGGCCTCGTACCACGCCTTTAGCGGTAGTGATGCTAGTCGGCGGCGTGCTCGCTCACTGCGACGGGCGCAACTGTCGGCTTCGGCGCGGGCACTGGTTGAGGAACGGGCGGCGCCTCGGGGATAGGCTGGCCCATCGGCATCAGATTCAGCTCGGCGGCACAGTTTTCGATCGCGCGATAAGCAACGGCTCCCGCCTCGACCATCGCACCGGCGAGGCATACTCCGCCCGCGATTGTGAGCGCCAGCAGTCCAAGCCCAATTTCAGGCGCGCCTGCGAGCATCGCAACCGCCGCGAGCGCCGCGCCCGCGCCCAGCGCGTATTGTGAGAGCCTCGTCAGTCGCACGCGCGCCACGACGCGGTTCGTGATGCGATTGCCGCCGTGCTCTTCGTCCGCCGTCTTAAACTCGACGCGCGTCCATGCATCGGGCCGAAGCTCGGCGTCGTAGTCGTTCCATCCGCTACCGATCGCGACGGCACGGCCCGCGCGCGCAAAGAGCTTCAGCATCCGATCGAGCAGGCTTTCGCGCATCGTGTACTTCTCGTTCCAGTAGGAGAGATGAAGCGAGCGCCTGAGCCAGTCGATCGTGGGCCGCTGCCGAACCATCTCGTCGATCTCCTTTGCGAAGACTGCGTTGGCGCGCGTCCTATACCGCTGAATCGTGCGCACCATCGGTCCAGTATACGCGAGATACGCGATCAGCAGCCGCGAGGCGAAGCTCTGATGACATTTTTCGAGGGGAGCATGCCACGCGTAGTAGAGCGCCCACATCGGGCCGAGCGCGAGCATCACGGCGGCGGGAATCACCGTCCATCCAAGCGCGATCGATGTGGCCAGAGCTATCGCTGCGACGATGCTCCATTCGAGCGTCTGCGGCAGAACCTTGGCCAGAGTCAGCGCAGGGTCGAACAACGTCTGGGCCCCCGCGACTTTTGCGCCCCAGAACACGCGCTTAGTTGAACCGCCAGGAATCGTGCGTGCGATTCCAGGTATCGTGCCGCGCCATCCGATCTGTCCGAAGACATTGAAGCGCGAGGAGTAGAGCGGGTAGAGCAGTGCCTCGGCGCGTCCGTAGCCGCGCTGCTGGCCGTAGTAGGCTTTGATCGTGTTGCGGCGAAAGTGCCAGACGAAGGCGGCGGGCGAGAATCCAAGCCGATAACCCGCGTCGATTAACCGCCAGCAGATATCGACGTCATCGCCAGCCGACGTGAATTGCGGATCGAAGCCGCCGGCCTGGGTCAGCGCGGCCTTGGTGAAAGCCATGTTGCAGCCTGCGAGATGCTCCGCCTCGTCGTGCGCGGTCAGCACCTGACACGGCGCGCCGGGAGACGCCGCGCAGCAGGCCTCGACGCGTCCATCTTCGTGCGGCGACAGATTTGGCCCACCGCATCCGTCGAAGCCGCCCTGCTCCATCGTCCGCACCAGCAGAGTGAGCCAGTTCGGATCGACCACGCAGTCGGAGTCGGTGTAAGCGATAATGTCGCCGCGCGCGGCATGCAGTCCGACGTTGCGCGCAACGCTGAGCCCCTTGTTGGGCTGACGAATCAGGCGGAATTCAGGGAAGTCCATTGCGATCTCGGCGGTGCGGTCGCGCGAGCCGTCATCGACGACGATAACTTCAAAATTCGGATAATCGAGCTTACGCAGCGATTCCATGCACGGGAGCATCGTGCGCTCGGCGTTGTAGGCGCAAATCACGACCGAGACCATCGGCAGCGTCACCGGCCGCGGCGGGCAGGTGCCGTTGAGCGTGACGAACGGCATCACTTCCGAGGCGCGGAGCATCCTGACGCCGAGCCAATCGTGGGACGCCGCACGTGGAACCGGCGGCGCCACCACTCCGGCCGCTCCCGTCCCGAACGCCATCGCAACCGCTTCGTCCTGTCCCGGCGATGCTTCCGCAAATTCGAGCACCACAGGGCGGTTTTCCGCGACGTTGTGCAGGCTCACGACGAAGTCGCGGATTTCTACGGGACTGAGCGCCAAAATCACACTGTAAATGAAATCTTCCTCGAGCATCGAAAGGGCGCACGTCTCAGGGCGGAGCTTTATCGAGAGCATCGCCTTCGGCGCAAAATCGCGGATCGTTGCGAGTAGTGCCGCGAGGCGCTGGCGAACAATCTTCAGGCCGTGGGCGCGGAGCGCGTCCTGGCCAATCGGGCAATCGATTACGAATCCCGCGAGTGATGGATTAAGGTGCAGGATATTCGCGGCATGCGCGATACGGGAGAACGCGGCGTTGAAGCGCTTGCGCTCGAGAACC
>JASHPB010000201.1 GCA_030038355.1 Candidatus Binataceae bacterium | reverse complement strand
TGGCAGTAGCGGCCTCAATTCTTTCGGCCGCTTACCATATGCTGCGCGATCAGCTGCCGTACCGCGACCTCGGACCTCTCTATTTCACTCCTCTCGACCAAGATCGAACCGCCCAGCGGCTGGCGCGCCGAATCAAAGAGCTCGGTTATGAAGTTCAAATTCGCAAGGCTGCTTAATCAAATCTAGTTCTTGGTAGAAAGGAATGGTTTCGCCACTCTCGAGGTGCGGTGATAGTGATCGACGCGGGAGTTTCAGATGAGACGTGCCCGTCAGGTGATCTGCCGATTTGGGCTGGTCCTCCGGAACCAATGCATAGCCGGGCTTGGCGAGCGTGAAAACGACGCGGTACTCGCCCGGCATGCCCTGCGGCGTGGCGGTGTTGCGAGGATCACCAGTCTTAAACTCTGGGAACGACGTAATATCTGCCGTTTTGGCCGGGCAGGCCCTGCACGGGCAGATTGAAGGCGACGCTCGGAGGTCCCGGCACTCGCCTGCCGTGGCACTTCTTGTATTGCTTGCCGCTGCCGCATGGGCAGGGCGACCTTCGGCTCTGTGTCATAAGGTAAGAAGCTCCTTTCGGTTCGATTATAGCGTTCTTAAGGCATCTTATCATCTGAGGGTAAGATTGCTAAGCTCGCTATAAATGGATCCTCGAAAGAACCCCTACGCACCGGGCGCTGGAACGCCGCCGCCGGAACTCGCCGGCCGCGACGAACTCATCGAACGCGCCGCTATCGCACTGGATCGAATCCGGGCGGGCCGTGCCGCGCGAAGCCTCATCCTCCACGGCCTGCGCGGTGTCGGGAAGACGGTCCTGCTGAATCGTGTAGAAACTGACGCCGAGGCCAGAGGGTTCGCCAGCGTGAAGGTCGAGGCACCCGAAGAGAGGTCGCTCCCGGCCCTGCTGATACCCGCTTTGCGCGTGGCCTTGCTGCGCCTCGATCGAGGCCGGAGGGTGCGGGCTAAGCTGGCGAAAGCGGGAAGAGCGCTAGCCGGATTCGCGAAGGCTCTCAAGGTCAAATACAAGGACATCGAGGTCAGCACGGACTTCGAGCCGGAGCGCGGCCTGGCCGATAGCGGAGACCTTGATACTGACCTGACCGATCTTCTGGCGGCCGTTGGGAGCGCAGCGCATGAATACCGCACGGCGGTTGTGCTGTTCATCGACGAGTTGCAGTACGTGCATGAGGATCAGCTCGCTTCTTTGATCAGGGCTCTGCACAGCGCGAGCCAGCGCCAGCTTCCGATCACGATGCTTGCGGCCGGCTTACCTCAACTGATTGGGCAAATGGGCCGCGCGAAGTCATACGCGGAAAGGCTGTTCGAATTCGTCCCGATCGACCGCCTCGATGACAAAGCCGCCAGCGCTGCCCTCCGCGTGCCGGCAGAAAAGGAAGCTGTCGCTTTTGCACGAGAGGCGATTGCCGAGATTCTGCGCCACACGCTGGGATATCCGTACTTTCTCCAGGAATGGGGACGACACGCTTGGAATGTCGCAAACGCATCACCGATATCGCGAGCTGACGCGCGGCGCGCGACGGCGTTGGCTTTGGCCGAATTGGATGCGGGGTTTTTCCGGGTCCGTTTCGATCGATTGACGCCTACGGAGAAGCGATATCTGCGCGCGATGGCCGAACTCGGTCCTGGTCCTCATCGGTCCGGCGATATCGCCGCGCAGCTAGGGAAGAGCGTGACGAGCGTTGCTCCGGTGCGAAACGAGCTGATCGCGAAGGGCATGATCTACAGTCCGGCCCACGGAGATACTGCGTTCACCGTTCCGCTTTTCGACGGGTTCATGAAGAGAATCATGCCCGAACTGGCCCGATGAGGATCAGACTGGAGAACGCGTGTTTCCCTGATGTTTTCGCTTTCCTGGCTAATGAAATCGGCTTCGAGCTAGGGATGCGGCGCGATGGCCAATGATCTTCGTACAAGTGGCGCTTGGGCTCCTGCTTGAAAAGGCGCTCTGAAAACGCAATCCGAGGTGTCAAACGAGGGACGTCGATGAGAGGTGAGCGCCACCCGCAAAGCCAAACGTCCCATACCTTAATGGTGATTGACGATTGACGCTCAAAATCACGGAACCGAGATGACCATGGTCGATGTCGGAGGTTTCAGGCTTAGCCTGAGCTGCTCGGGAGAGGGTTGCCCGCAGGTGGTCTTGATCAGCGGAAGCGGCGCGATCGCAGCCACATGGGAGCTCGTGCAATCAGGAATTTCTCGCTTCGCCAGAGTCTGCGCCTACGATCGCGCCGGCTTCGGCGCAAGCGATCTGGGACCGATTCCCTCGACCATCTCCGATCGCGCGGAGCAACTCTGTCTTCTCCTGAAGAATGCCGGGCTGAAATCTCCTTATCTATTGGTTGGCATGTCGTATGGAGGCTTGATCGCTCGGGCGTTCCACTATCAGTATTCCGAAAAAGTGTGCGGAATAGCGATGATTGACGCTTTGGAGGAGAGCTTCGTCTATCGGCCTGAGTTCGCCGAACGCGTCGCGAGAGGTCGGGACGAGATCCTCGCGAACGTGCGCAAAGCGAGATTCGGTCTTATGCATCTATGGCTTCTGAAGCACCGTGAGGTGGCGTTGCCGGAGACTTTTTCCGACGTCTCGAAACGGCAATTCCGTGCTTCATTTGCCCGCTTGAAGTTCTGGAAGGCGGTCCTCGATGACGCAGACTCGGTGCCGCGCAGCGAATCAGTGGTAAGAAAATTCGGGAGTCTGGGCGATTTGCCGCTGGCCGTTCTGCGCCATGGGAAGGACGACCCGAGCCTGGTGTTGCCGACGATGACGC
>JASHPB010000200.1 GCA_030038355.1 Candidatus Binataceae bacterium | reverse complement strand
GTCGTCATTTTCGTTTGCGCCCGGCTACGAGGACACATGGTTCGATGCCCAATGTCCCGCCGGGCCGCCTCCAATTGGGGTGGGACTCTCGAACAGCCAAGCCGATGTGCCCGCTTTAGTTTCGGCACTGCAGTGCTGATGCTCAATACACACGAGCTGGTTTTCGATCGCGACAAGAACACCCCCGAATCGCATCCGGGGCGTATCCGAATTTTCGGCGCAAAGGCGGCGGGCTTCAGCACTATCGCGATCAGCTTCGAATGGTGATTCACCCGTTTCTGCGGTCACTCTGGTGCATCGCGCCGGGCGGGGACAAGGAAATCGCGCAACTCTTTGATTGCGCCGCTCATTTCAACCAGCACTTCCGCGTGCTTCGGAATCTTCGCCGAGAGTGATACGCGCCAGTCGCGATCGTTGGCGACCCGCACCGCGAGCATCGCACACGAGCCGGCGTCGCCCGCGATCGGGTCGGCGAGTCCCATGCTCTTGTTGCAAGCATAGGTCACGCGGCCGCGCATGAACGCTCCCGCCATCGTCACGATCGGCACGCGGAGCCCGAGCGCCTCGTAAGTCGAGTTGCCGCCGCCGAAGTGAAAGGGATCGAGCATCACGTCGGCGGCGAGCCGAAGCCGAAAAAAACAATTGACTGAGTGGGGAACGAAAAGTATTCGCTCCGCGGCATTGGCGATACTGCGCTCGAAGCTGGCCTTCATTAGCACCAGGTCGTCGAATCGCTGGTAGGCGAAATCAACATTTGTGCGGCAGACCCGCCGGAATGGATCATCAAGGCGGAAACCTCGCGCGCTCAGCTCCTCCAGAGCGTTGAGAAGCCAAGCGCGTGCCTCACAGCCACTCTAAATCGAATCAGAGATGATCGGATAAATGCATGCGAGTTTGACTTGCGCCTCGGCGTCGCGCGGATTGCGCCGCGCCACGATCGCGCACGTGGCGGGCAGCCTCCATATCGCGTCTATCAACCTGCATCAGGTCAGAGAGACTGAATAAGCGCCCGGCGCGCTCTGACGTTCCGGGCATCGAGGTCGAGCACGATTCGATGGCGCGCGATTGCGTCGTTCGTGCGGCCGAGCTCGAGGAATAGGGCCGCGGCGTTGCGATGGCTTTCGACGTATCGAGGCTCGGAGCTCATCGCCGCGCGATAGACGAGCATTGCTTCATCGGCACGATTCAGCTTCTCGAGTGCCACGCCGCGCTTGTTAGGCGCGAGCGCGAAGTCCGGAGCGATCGCAGGCGCGCGACCGAAGCAGTGAGAGCGGTGTTGCGGCTCAGATCGCCGCCGAGTCGCGCGAGCGCGATGCCGAGACTGCAAAGCGCCTTGGGCCAATCGGGATGGATGTCGAGCGCCTTGACGTATTGCTGGATAGCGTCGCTCAATTTGCCGCGCGCGAGCATCGCGCCTGCCTGTGCGAAGTGGTACCTGCCGAGCGGTTCGAGCTTGTCGATCGCGAACGATGGTTCTGTCAGGTAAACGTTTGATCTCATCGGTGCGGAGGAGCAGCTGCTGCGGATAGAATACGTCTGCTGCTCCTCGACTGATGAAAGGCAAGATCTGCGCTCCTGCATCGCGGGCGCCTATCGATCAGCACAGAAAAAGTCCGCCGCCGGATTCGCCGTCTCCTCCCGATACGGAAAGCCGAGCCGCTTAAGATGCTCCGTCAATTTCGCGCGCTCGTCCGCCGCCGTCTCGAATCCGCACCGCACGCGTCCGTACGCGCCGCCATGGTTGCGATAGTTAAAGAGCGAGATGTTCCAGCGGCTGTCGAACGCGTTCAGAAATTTGAGCAACGCGCCGGGCCGCACGGGAAACTCGAAGCTGAAAAGCGTTTCATCGACGGCATCGCGTGCGCGGCCACCGACCATGAGCCGCACATGAGACTTGGCCAGCTCGTTGTGGTCAGATCGTGGCATCGAAAGCCACGATGCTCGAGTAGGCGCGCTACCTCGCTGGCCTCGGCACGACACGCCGTCTGCACGCCAGCCAGGATATGCGCTTCGTCGCGCTACGACATTCGATAGTTGAATTCAGTTATGTTGCGGTCGCCAATCACGGTACGGAAATCCAGGAACGAGCCCGGCCGCTCCGGAATCGTGACCGCCAGCATCGCCTCGCGCCGCTCGCCGAGCGCGCATCGTTCGGCGACGAAGCCCAGCCGATCGAAATTGACATTTGATCCCGACGCGATCGCGACCGTCGCTCCCGCTGGCACTCGGCGCTCGCGCGCGACGCGCTTGAGTCCGGCGACACCAAGCGCGCCCGCTGGCTCGAGCACGGTGCGCGTGTCCTCAAACACGTCCTTGATCGCGGCGCAGATCTCGTCGATCGCGACGGTGATGCAATCGTCGAGATAGCGGCGGCATAGCTCGAACGTTTGCTCGCCGACTACGCGCACCGCAACGCCGTCGGCAAACGTGCCGACGTGATCAAGTTGGACGCGACGTCCAGCGCGGATCGATTGCGTCATCGCGTCGGAATCCTCGGGTTCGACGCCGATCACGCGAACCTCGGGTCGCACGGCCTTGATCACCGCCGCAATTCCTCCCGCCAGACCGCCGCCACCGACCGGCACGAAGATCGAGCCGCAATCTCTCTGGCGCAGCAGCTCGAGCGCGATCGTCGCCTGGCCCGCGATAACATCGGGATCATCGAAGCTGGGAACCAGGGTGGCGCCGGTTTCCGCGGCGACGCGAACGGCATGGCAGCCGGCGTCGGCATAGTCGTCGCCGACGAGATCGATATCCGCGCCGAGGCGGCGGACCGCATCGACCTTGATCGTCGGCGTGGTTGTGGGCATCACGAGGCGCGCGTTGATCTTGAGCAGCCGAGCAGCGTAGGCGACGCCCTGCGCATGATTCCCGGCAGACGCGGCGATGACGCCCCCGGCCTTGGCGGCGTCTTCGAGATTTGCGATTCGGTTGTACGCGCCGCGCAGCTTGAACGAAAAGATCGGCGTGAGATCCTCGCGCTTCAGCAGCACCGGAAATCCAAGCCGCGCCGAGAGTAGATGCGCCTCGGTGACCGGCGTTGGGTTGGGCAGCACTTCGGTGACGCGGGCGTTGAGCGCGCGAGTCAGTACTTCATGGTGGTCCATCGCTCTCCTCCGCGAAGACCGCGCCCGGCTGAGTCGTCCGAAGTGATGTCGTGAAAAACGAAACCCCTCCGGCCGTCTGGCGGGAGGGGTCGTCGCTAGTTCCGAGTTGTATTTAACGCAGCTCGGCGCGTACCCCACCCGCCAGGGTAATCATCATGATAATGGCGATAATGGAGCTACGGTCGTGCATGCGCGTCGTTCCGATGATGCTAGAGACTTGCGGCACCGCGGTCAACGGTCAGAGCACAGTCTACCAAGAACTAGATTTGATTAAGCAGCCTTGCGAATTTGAACTTCATAACCGAGCTCTTTGATTCGGCGCGCCAGCCGCTGGGCGGTTCGATCTTGGTCGAGAGGAGTGAAATAGAGAGGTCCGAGGTCGCGGTACGGCAGCTGATCGCGCAGCATATGGTAAGCGGCCGAAAGAATTGAGGCCGCTACTGCCA
>JASHPB010000199.1 GCA_030038355.1 Candidatus Binataceae bacterium | reverse complement strand
AGCACGGAGTCGATTTCGACGCTGCGGCCCGTATCTTCGATGGCCCGCTAGTAGAAAAACAATAGATACGCGTCGCAGGTGCGGCGAGCAATGGATTGCAGCAGTAGGCGTCGTGAACGAGATCGAACTGCTCGTTGTCTGCGCGTGGCGAGGATCGATCCGCCGCATCAGCTCGGCGTGGAGAGCGAACGGTCGTGAAAGAGAAGCGTAGCGTCTAATCGCGCACGGGCGAGGTTGAGGGACGAACCGACGGGCGCCACCTCAAGTCAATGACTGAATAAGAGCATCAGCGTGCCGCCAGGGCGGCCCCCCCCACGCGCTGCCCACCGATGCGAAGTTCTGCAAGGATGCGCGAGTGACGCTGCCGCCGGGTAAACGCTAGGTGACCGTCCGAATCGACCGAGACGTTCTGCACTGGTTCAAGGCGAGCTGAGTGCGCATCAAACGGGGATGAGAATGCCGTCCTGCGTTCTTTTATGGAAGCGCATCCAAGGCTGGATGATCTGGCGAGCGGGACGCCCGCCCGCCGTCACTTCCGAAGGGAAGGGCGGCGGCGCTACACTTCGCGGTCGATTTGGTCGGCGATAATTGCCGCGAGGCCGTTGCGATAGAGCGATGGTGCGAGGTCGCCGACGCGTGCGCGTGCGATCGCGATCTGTTCGCTGGCGAGGCGGCGCGCCTCGGCGACGATCGCTGGATCGCGGAGCAGCTTGAGCGCGCGATCGAACGCCGTGCCTTCCATCGGCGTGCCCACGCGGAACATCTCGGCAAGCTCCGGAATTCGTGCCGCGCCCAGCACGATCGGCAGCGAGGGAATACCCTCGCGCAGATCGGAGCCGACGGGCTTACCGATTTTTTCCTCGGGGCCAAGAATATCGAGCAGGTCATCGACCATCTGGAACGCGAGACCGATCGCCGTGCCGAGCCGCGTCATCGCATCGATCGTTTTCTGAGGCGCGCCCGCGAGATCCGCCGCGACTTTGCCACCGGCCTGAAAGAGTGACGCGGTCTTCCGCGTAATCACTCTGATGTAGTCGTCATACGAGGGCGTCGCGTTGTGCCGCATCCGGCCTTCCATCACTTCGCCCTCGGTCAGATCGATACACGCCGCCGCCGCCGTTCGAATCATGTGCTCCTTGAATCGCGAGCACAGTTCGAAGGCGCGGCAGAAGAGGTAGTCGCCGGCGATCAGCGACGGTCCGAAGCCATAGCGCGCGAAGGCTGACGGTTTGCCGCGCCGGAGCATCCCACCGTCAACGATGTCGTCGTGGAGCAACGTCGCCGAGTGAATCAGCTCGAGCGCGATTCCAGCGTCGATCGCGAAGTCCACCTGCGCATCGGTTCCGCCGCACGCGCGGTACACGAGGAGTACGAACGTCGGACGGAGCCGTTTGCCGCCAGCGTCGACGAGGTAATGGCAGATCTCGCGGATAATCGACTCGTTGGAATCGAGAAGACGCGAGAGCCGCGCGTTGGCCGCCATTAGATCGGCTTCCACCAGGCGCGTGGGAACGATAGCGCCGGCAGAATACGAGG
This sequence comes from Candidatus Binataceae bacterium, assembly GCA_030038355.1. Lineage (GTDB taxonomy): Bacteria > Desulfobacterota > Binatia > Binatales > Binataceae > JASHPB01. The sequence goes on along the minus strand of JASHPB010000199.1, from coordinate 2,675 downwards.
ATGCGTCGATTGCCTTGGCTCGTTTCACGGTTAGCGAAATAAATCTGCCTCGGCCGGGCGAATCAAGACCTTGGCGCTGCCTTCGCCGGGTTCATAGTTGTAGCCGCGCACGACAACGACCGGCACGGCCGCGGCTTTTTCCATCAGGAGACCGGCAGCGCACGCGATTTCGTCGGCGATCGCGACGACCGTGTGGTGCAACTCGCGGCCGCCGAGGTCGGTCTTGCCGCGCAGGTCGAGCATCGCATTCATCCCCGCGATACCGAGGCAAATCTCGGTCAGGCCGTCGCGCCATGGACGGCCGAAGGTGTCGGTGATGACGACGGCGATGTCAACGCCGTGACGCTTCTTCAGGGCGGCGCGGAGCTTCGCCGCGGACGCATCGGGATCCTCGGGCAGCAGGATCGCGGTGTCCTGTTCGAGGCTGTTGGATTCATCGACGCCCGCGTTCGCGCAGACCCATCCGGGGCCGGTCTCGACGATAATCACGCCGTGATCGTTGCGCACGATGCGGCTGGTCTGGCGCAGAACCAGCTCGACCGCCCGCGGATCTTTTTCCCATCGGCGCGCGAGACTATCGGCAAAGGCGGACGGCTCGATGTTCTGCAGATTGACGACGCGGCCTTCGGCCTTTGACACGATCTTCTGGCAGCAGACGACGATATCGCCGGTGGCGAGTTTGAGTCCGGTGTGCACGAGGCCGGTGTCGATCAGCGTGGCGAGGTCGTCGCCGGCCTTGACCATCGGAATTCCTTCGATCGCGGTAATCGTGATTGAGCGCATCGCATTGAGCCTACTACAGGCCAAGGGCGCGAAGAACCACGTCCGCGAGGCGCGCGGCGCGCGCGGCAGTGGACATAATTGTGTCAGTTGTGATCGTGCGCATCCCGAGCGCCTCGATTTTTGGCGCGAGTGTGCGGTCGGCGCTGTCGAGGATGAAGGTGCCGACGATATCGCGATACAGGCGCGCGACACCGAGCGCCGAGACCTCGAGGCCGAGCCCGCGAAGCATCTTGTCGGCTGGGCCTTTGACGGTGCGTCCACCGATAATCGGAGTTATCGCGGCGACACGATCGCGATTTTTGCCAAGCGCTTCGCGCACACCTTTAAGTGCGAGAATCGGGCCGAGCGACACGAATGGATTCGACGGCGCGAGGAACACAGCGTCGGAGGAGCGGAGCGCTGCCAGCACGCGCGGAGCGGGGCGCGCGCGATCGATGCCTCTGAGCTCGATTCGTTCGATGGCGCCGCGCGCGCGGCCGTGAACGAAATACTCCTGGAAGGGAATTGCCGCGCGGCCGCGCAGCTTGACGAAGGTGCGCACGCGGTCGTTGCTCATCGGGAGAATCGTCGACATGACGTTAAAGGTGCCCGCGAGTGACGCGGTGATCGCGTCGAGCGCGGAGCCGTTGCGGATTTGCTCGGTGCGGTAGAGATGGGTTGCGAGGTCGCGGTCGCCGAGGCCGAACCACGGCTTGCCGTAGAATCGTTCCAGCGCCGCGAGCGCGTTGAACGATTCCCCTTCGAGGCCCCATCCCTGCGCACGATTCACCACGCCCGCGAGCGTGTAAGTCACCGTGTCGAGATCGGGCGAGACGTGGAGTCCGTAGAACTCCTCGTCGTCGCCCGTGTTAACGATCACAGTGAGGCGCGCCGGATCGATACGGCGGACGAGGCCACGCAGGAACTTAGCCGCACCCACTCCCCCCGCAAGCGTGGTTATCCGCCGCGAGCGGAGGAGACGAGAGTGGACGCGCGCCATTGGGAGCCTTCCTGCCGTAGAGCTTGGTGTAGAGGGTGCTGCGTTCGACGGCGACGCGACCCATCGCGCTCGCCTTGTCTTCGATCGAGTCGACGGGGACGAATTCGCCCGACTCGCCGCCCGCTTGCGCCGTGATGCTCTCCTCCATCAGCGTGCCGGAGAAGTCGTTGCATCCGGCCTTCAGTGTGAGTGCGGCGAGATCGATGCCGAGCTTCACCCACGAGGTCTGGATGTTCTTGATATACGGGCGGAGGTAAAGGCGCGCGAACGAATACATCTGAAAGTCGAGCACACCGCTCTCGGGAGGATTCACCATCCCCTTGCGGTACATCACGGTATTCTGATGGATGAACCTGAGCGGCACGAACTCGGTAAAGCCGTGCGTCTGCTTCTGGAGCGCGCGAATCAAATCGAGATGATTAACGACTTGGCGCGGCGACTCGATATGCCCATACATCACGGTGGACGTGGTGGGCACGCCGAGCGAGTGCGCGGTGGTGATGATCTCGACCCAGGCGGCGACGTCGACTTTCTTGTGGCTTAAGATCTCGCGCACGCTGTCATCGAGAATCTCGGCGGCGGTACCGGGAATCGAGCCGAGGCCATGCTCGCGCAGCATCCCAATGTATTCCGGATAATCCATGCGCACGCGGCGCGCGCCGAACATGATCTCCATAGGCGAGAACGCGTGCACGTGGATATCGGGATACGCGCCCTTAATCACGTCGAGCAGATCGCGATACTTGAAGTCGGGCATCTCGGGGTTGATGCCGCCCTGCATGCATACTTCGGTGGCGCCGCGCGCGACGGCGTCGGCGACCTTCTTTACGATCGTCTCGTTGCTGTGATCGTAGGCGTCGGACTCCCAGCGCTGGCGCTTGAAGCCGCAGAACTGGCATCCCACAAAGCAGAT
>JASHPB010000198.1 GCA_030038355.1 Candidatus Binataceae bacterium | reverse complement strand
CATTTCCAGCGCGGATTTGGCCTCACCACCTTTGCTGAAGGGGCGCCTTTGCGGGTCGGAAACCGCTATCGGCTTCCAACAAAATTGCCCCGTTCGGCTGCGCTCCCGAGCTCCACTACTGCTATCTCAAAACCAATCTCTTCACCGAAGCTCAGGATGACATCGGTGTCGCATTTTCGCGAAGGTCGCCCTCAGGGGAAGGTGAAGGGCAGAACGTGACCGGCGATCGGAACGCCAGGATGCGTGCTGCACGAGAGTCTGCGCGCGCAAAAGGTAGCGACGCTAGATCGCGATAAGCGAGCTCCCCATCGGGGCGAGCGTCGATCAGTTTGCGCGCGGGCGCCTTGGCCGAAATCAGCACCGGTCATGCGGATACGCGTCGAGCACGCGCGGCGCATCGGCGCGCGCGTCGTGGAAAACGACAGGGTCGCGCGCGCTGCGCGCTGGATAGATCTTCTCGTCGCGATCGTGTCGGCGCCGAACTTTCAGACGCGCCCAGAGATCGGGGTCGGCAAGATCGGAAAGGCAAAACGATCACGACGAACAACGCGATCATCGTGGCGGCGAAGCGAATCACGGTGCGCGCTCAAGCGAGGGGCGCAGCTCTGCCGGCCACGTCAACTCGCGGCGGCGCGATTCGCTCGACACCAAGAGCCCCTCGTATCAGCGACATCAGCGCGAGCAAACGATGACAGGCAAGTTGCGCAGAACCAACCGCAATCGCGAGCGAAGCTCGGCTACGATAAGCGCGGCGCCAAAATGATCAGGGCGAGCTCAATTTTTTCCGCACCACGACGCCGCGAAATCGCGCAATCACATCAGGATATTCGAGCCTGATCTGCTGAGCTTCCTCGCGACGCAGATTTTGATCGCCGATGATGATCACGCTCGCCCTCGAGTTTGCCGGGTCAAAACGAATCGCACGCGCTTCGTCGTTGTCGGGCAGATAGTAATGAAGAACTTCGATTGCGTAGACGGGAACGACGGTCATCGATTCGCCGGGATGCAGACTATTGAGCGCGGCCGCGACTGCCTCGCGATACTGGGCGTCGTGAGGCTTGCGCTCGTAATTCCAGACGTGGCCCAGCGCCAGCAATACGCACAACGCAACGGCGCCCCACGAGGCGGGCCGTGCGATTTCGACGGCTCCCAGAGCCGCCAAGATGAAGAACGGCGTGAACGAGGCGAGTGCGTAACGCTCGACAAAAATAGGCGTCAACGTGTACGAGACGACGACCATCATGAGCGGCGGCGCCCACATCAGCAGCAAGGCGAAGGCGATCGGCTCGCGGATCCCGCGCCGCCATCCGATGTAAACGCCCCACGCGGCGAGGATCGCGAAAATCGGGAACGCGAACGTTCCCGTCGCCTTGTTGAACAGCGCGACGGGCTCATACCACGCCGCTGGCTTGATCCAGCGGATAATCCCGCCGGGAGTATTCGCTGCAGTCTTGCCGAAAGCCGACACGAGCTTCGGCGCCACGATCGATCCACCAACTGCGAGTGCCAACGCCGATCGCCACGTGCGGCGGCCGTGCAGCGCAACGAAGCTGAATCGGGCGCGTCCGAGCAGATAGAGCAGCCAGATCCCTTCCGTTGCGGGCACCAGTAGCGCCGAGAAATTTGCGCCGACGCCGAGTGCAGTGAAAATCGCTAGTGCGGCGAAATTCAGGAGTCCGCCGACGCGGAGCGCGCGCAGGAAAAATCCGACCTGCAGCAGAATCGCCGCCAGCATCACCGGATACATCCGCGCCTCGCGCGCGTATTTGATCATCACCAGGTTGACGGCGAAGAAGAGCGCGCTGATCGATGCGGGCAATTGGGCGTCGATGCCTTCCGATGCGAGCGCGCTCTCCGCGAACAACTCGCGTGCTACGAAATAAACGATCGCGATCGAAATCGTGCCGAGGAGCGCTGAGAGGCTTCGCTCTGCGGCGAGGCTCTGGCCGAAGGTCGCCATCCATGCATGCAACATCAGATCGTGAATCGGCAGCTTGCCCGGATTGAAGACGGCCTGGCGGGCGATTACATCTCGGATGGTCGGCGCCGACGCCGCGCCCCACGAAGCGCCCTCGTCGGGCGACATCTCGCGCACGCCAAGAAAGGCAGTGCGCAGCACTGCGCCGATAACGATGGCACCAATAAGGATTAGGCGCGCGACTTGCGTGCGCGGTTCTGCATTCCCAGGATGTGGAGAAGATCCCGCCTGACTCAGAGACCTTTCCTTAGCTCGGGCGCGGGACGGAACCCCACCGTGCGTGCCGCCTTGATCGTCATCGGCGCGCTGGTGCGTGGATTGAAGCCCTTGCGCGCGCGGCGATGGCGAACGGTGAAGGTGCCGAAGCCCGGCACCCAGAAACGCTTGTCCTTGCGGATCGAACGGGCGATCAGGTCGAAAGACGATTCCAAAACTGTCTCAACCGCCTTCTTAGGCTGACGAGTCGTGCGCGACACGGTTTCGATCAATTCCGCCTTGGTCATCGACGAGCCCTCCGCCGACTCTACCTATAGCCGTGCCGCGCTATGGGCAAGAGCCGCGCGCTTCTTCCATCCACCATCGCGATGGCTCTGGAGGCGGATCATCACGGCTGCGAATCGATGCTGAAGGTCGCGCGTGCTAGCCGTTGGCCGCGCTGCGAGCCGCGGCCGGCTCGATCGAATTGCGCGCGATCCACTCGTCGATTGCGGCGAGTGCTCGCGTGCCGATCGCAATCTTTTTCTCGCGCCCGCGAGCAGCGCCGATGAGCGGCGGCATCAGGCCGTAGTTCGCATTCATCGGCTGGAAGTCACGCCGTCGGTAATCCGTTATGTATGCGATCAGTGAACCGAGGGCAGTCACCGGCGGCGGCACCAGCATCGCATTGTCGGTGACGAGGCGCGCCGCGTTGATCGCGGCGAGAAATCCTGCAGCGGCAGATTCGACATAGCCCTCGACGCCGATCATTTGCCCCGCGAGGAACAGGTCATTGCGCGCGCCAAGCTGCAGCGTTGGCTTCAGCAGTCGTGGCGAATCGATGAACGTGTTGCGGTGCAGCGAGCCGAGGCGCACGAACTCGGCGCGCGCGAGGCCAGGGATCATGCGCAGAACCCGGCGCTGCGCCGGATAGGTCATCTTGGTCTGGAAGCCGACGATATTGTAGAGGCGGCCGTCGGCGTCATCCTGGCGAAGCTGGACGACCACGAACGGCCGGCGGCCGGTGCGAGGGTCGCTGAGACCGACTGGGCGCATCGGGCCGAAAGCGAGCGTCTGCCGCCCGCGCCGCGCCATTTCCTCAATCGGCATGCACCCCTCGAAGTAGACCGGCTTCTCGAATGGATGCAGCTCGACTTTCTCTGCGGCGAGGAGCGCGTCGATGAATGCCTCGTACTCCGCTTCGGTCATCGGGCAGTTGATATAGTCGTCGCCGCCCTTGCCATAGCGAGCCGCACGGAAGGTGATAGTCGTGTCGATCGAATCAGCATCGACGATCGGCGCGATCGCGTCGTAAAAATACAGCTGGCGCGGACCGATAATCGCGTTCAGGGCCTCGCCCAGCGCGGCGCTCGTCAACGGTCCCGAGGCGATGATCGTCGGCCCGGCCGGAATCTGGGCCGCTTCGGCGCGAACTATCTCGACCAGCGGCTCGCGCTCCAGAATTTGTGTGACGATGCGGGAGAAATCGAGGCGATCGACAGCCAACGCCGAGCCCGCCGGTACGCGAGCGCGATCGGCCGCCGCGATGATGAGCGAGCCGAGCCGGCGCATCTCCTCTTTCAGCACACCGACTGCAGTTTCGAGCGAATCGTTGCGGAGCGAATTCGAGCATACCAGCTCGGCGAATCCCGCCGTCTGATGCGCCTCGGTCATCTTCACGGGCCGCATCTCGACCAGGCGCACCCGGATGCCGCGCCGGGCAAGTTGGAACGCCGCCTCGCTGCCGGCGAGTCCCGCGCCTATTACGCTTACCTGGGGTTCATACATGAGCGAAGTCGGGGCGAAGGTCGTGGCTTGCCGCCCACAATGATAGACCGATGCATCGCGCAAAGCATGCGCAATACGCCGGCAGGATAATAATGTCGAAAGCTCTCGGCCTCATTCGACTAAGCGGTGAGGAGCTCAATTCATTCAAGGAGAAAATCGATGGAATACCTCCTGCTCATCTACAGCAGCGAAGCTGGGAACCGTCAAAGGCCGGCGGCGGAGGATCAGGCCATCTTCGGTGAATACATGAAGTTTACCCAGGATCTTAATGCCTCGGGAAAAAACCGCGGCGGGAATGCACTCGAAGGAGTTTCCACGGCGACCACGGTGCGCGTTCGCAATGGCAAGACGCTCGTGACTGACGGCCCATTCGCCGAAACCAAGGAGCAGCTCGGCGGTTACTATCTTGTCGACGCCAAAGACCTCGATGAAGCGATCGCGATCGCTGCCAGGATTCCTGGCGCTCGCTTCGGATCGATCGAAGTACGCCCGATAATGAAGTTACCCGGCTAAGGCGCGGTTTGCAGTGCGTGAGTTGCGCAATTAGCGTTGGCACTGATCAGCGGAGGAAGTGGAATGGCTGTCGCGCAATCTAACGGGCGGCGCGTGATGCTGATGGTCGGCACGCGCAAAGGTGCGTTCATTTATCACGCCGATACGGCGCGCGGCGATTGGCGTATCGAAGGCCCGCACTTCCTGGGCCATATCATCCACCATGTCGTGCTCGATCCGCGCGACCGGAAGACGATGCTGATGGCGTCGAAGACGGGACATCTCGGGCCGACGATTTTCCGCTCGACTGATGTCGGAGCGACGTGGCACGAAGTCGAACGCCCGCCAGCGTTTCCCAAAGCAGCGCCGGGCGAGAAGGCGCGCGCCGTCGAACATACGTTCTGGCTGAACCCGGGCCATTGCGGCGAGCGCGATACCTGGTACGCCGGCACCTGCCCGCCAGGGCTGTTCCGCAGCGAGGACGGTGGCGAATCGTGGCAGCCGATCGCGGGATGGAACGATCATCCAAAGTACCTCGAGTGGAACCGGCCCGACGAAGGCACGCCCGACGGCGCGATGACGCAGTGGGTAACGGTCGACCCGCGCGACGCGTCCCACATCTACATAGTGACTTCGGCGGGAGGCGTGTTTGAAACCTACGACAAGGGCGAAAGCTGGAAGCCGCTCAACCGCGGCGTCGAGGTGACTTTCCTGCCGGATCCATATCCGGAGGTCGGCCAGGATACGCACTGCCTCAGGCTTCATCCGCGGAGGCCCGATCGCCTCTACCAGCAAAGCCACTGCGGCATTTACCGGCTCGATCGTCCGGGCGAAGAATGGATTCGCATCGGGCGCAACATGCCGGCCGAAATCGGCGACATCGGATTTGCGATCGTGCTGCATCCGCGCGATCCCGATACGGTATGGGTATTCCCGATGGACGCCACTACGGTGTGGCCGCGCACCAGCCCGGGTGGCCGACCGGCGACGTATCGCACGCGCGACGCAGGTCTGACCTGGGAGCGGCAGGATCGCGGCCTGCCGCGCGAACAGGCGTGGTTCACGGTCAAGCGTCAGGGCCTAAGTATCGACGAACTCGACCCGCCAGGAGTTTACTTCGGTACAACCAGCGGCGAACTCTGGATGAGCCCGGATGAAGGAGAGAACTGGCGGCTGGTAGCGGAGCATTTGCCCGAGATCTATTCGGTCGAAGCGTTCACCTTCTGATGCGTGTGCTGATCCCAAGTCAACTCCGTTCTTACACGCGCGGCGCGGCTGAGATCGACGCCATCGGGGCGACGCTCGACGAGCTGCTGGTGAACATCGAACGTGAATTCAAGGGCTTCCGCTTTCGTATCGTTGACGAGCAGGATCGGGTGCGCCGCCACATCAAGATCTTTGTAAACCGCGAAGCTGTCCGCGAGCTGGCGCATCCGCTCGCGCCGTCGGACGAGGTTCAAATCGTTGGCGCGCTGACTGGCGGATGATCTCGCGCCGACTCTGTCGATTTCCAACGCGCGCGTTCGACTATCCTGCGAGGGGCGCCGTTCCCGCGGAGATCAAAAATGAAATACATGCTGATGGCGTATGACGGCGATTTTCATCAGTCGCCGCCGGAAGAGCAGCAGCGCCGCGTGCAGCAACATCGGCGCGCGCTTGGCGAATTGATCGCCGGCCGGCGCAAAAGAGGGTTGGTGCTTGTCTCGCTCGGACTGGACCGCAGGCCGGAACCGATCACGATCAAAAATCTGCGCGGCTCCTTCCCGACCGTCGCCGGCCCATTCGCCGAGACGAAAGAGGTTGTAGGCGGCTTCGATATCATCGACTTCGATTCGCGCCTTGAGGCGCTCGAATTTGCCGCGCACGAGCATACCCACGAGGGACACGTCGCCGAGGTGCGGCCGGTCCTCGAGATGGCGTGGGTCGAGAGCGTCGGCGCAGGTGCGCCTCTGAGCCAACATTTCATGATTTCATACTTGATAGACGAGGCTCTCGGCATGAAGCAGACGCCAGAGCAGATCGAATCGTGCGTCAGGCAGCGCGAGGGGGTAGCCAACGAATATCTGGCGCGGCGGATGCGGCGCGGCGAGAGTGCATGGTGGGCGGGCGCGCGCCTCGATTGGAGCCGCAACTCGACGACGTTTCGAATCGGAGCGAGGGGCAGTTACACGAAATCCGACGGTCCGTTCGCCGAGACCAAAGAGGTGCTGGGAGGATTCGCGATCCTGAGTTGCACGCGCGACGAGGCGATAGCATGGACGCGCAAGCTGTTGCCGCGTGACGGCGATATCGCGTCGATTACACCAATCACTAGCATTTCCTGGTTTTATCATGGCGCCGCCAGCTGAGGGCGATAGCCTGTCGCGCGGCCTCTCGGCTAGGCTTGCGCCGGAAGATGGATACCGGCGCCATCGACAACTTCTACCGCGAACAATTCGGCCGCATCCTCGCGACGGTTATCCGCCTCGTCGGTGACTTCGACCTGGCAGAGGAAGCGACACAGGAGGCGTTTGCCACCGCGCTCGAGCAGTGGCCGGGCGAAGGTATGCCGGGCAATCCGCGCGCGTGGGTCATCAGCGTCGCGCGGCACAAGGCGATCGATCACATCCGTCGACGTGCGCGCTTCGAGGAACGCCAGGGCGAATTGCAGCGGCTGATCGAACTCGAAAACGCGCCCGCCGACGACGGCGCGCAAGAGAGCGGCGTGCCCGACGAACGTCTCAGCCTGATTTTCACTTGTTGTCATCCCGCGATCGCGCGCGATGCGCAGGTTGCGCTCGCGCTGAGGACGCTCTGCGGCTTGACCACGGAAGAAATCGCGCGCGCGTTCGTGATGCCGACGCCCACGATGGCCCAGCGGCTGGTGCGTGCCAAGCGCAAGATCACGGCCGCGCGTATTCCCTACCAGGTGCCGCCGCCAGAGACGCTCGCCGAACGGCTCGACGCGGTGATGACCGTGATCTACCTGGTCTTCAACGAAGGCTACGGCGCCAGTTCCGGCGACACTCTGCTCCGCACCGATCTCTCCGCCGAGGCGATCCGCCTCGGTCGAATCCTGGTCGAATTGATGCCGGCGCTTGCTGAACCGCACGGGCTGCTCGCGCTCATGCTGATCCAGAACTCGCGGCGCGACGCGCGCGTCGATGCGAACGGCGATCTCGTGCTGATGGAAGATCAGGATCGCAGCCGATGGCATGGCGAGGAAATCGTCGAGGGGCTGAGGCTCACTGCCGAGGCGATGCGGTCAGGGCAACCGGGTCCCTATGCCCTCCAGGCGGCGATCGCGAGCGAGCATGCGCGCGCGTCGCGCGCCGAAGACACGGATTGGCGGTCGATTGCGAAGCTTTACGGGATGCTCGTGGAGCAGCGCCCATCGCCGGTAATCGAATTGAATCGCGCGGTGGCAGTCGCGATGGCCGAAGGGCCGGAACGCGGTCTTGAGCTGATCGCCGCCATCCAGCGGCGCCGCGCATTGCGTGATTACTTTCTGATGTGGTCAGCGAAGGGCGATCTCGAGCGCCGCCTCGGCCGCTTCAAAGCAGCAGCGGATTCATATCGTCGCGCTCTGGAGTTGGTCGGCACCGCGCCCGAGCGCCGCTTCCTTCAAAAGCGAATCGACGAAGTCGAGCGCGTGCGGTAGCAGGAGTTCCAACCATCGCGCTGGTTGTCATCCTGAGCGAGCGCGTCGCGAGTCGAAGGAACCCGACCATCACGTTGAACGCCTTTTGGCGAGAAGTGAATGAACCACCGAAAAGATCCGGGTGCCTTCAACTCCGTTCGCAGACTCACGTCGCTCAGGATGACAGCGCGGAGCAGCTTGCGTAGAGCTACGGTCTGAAAGCAACGCCTCTCATCGCTTCATTGTGTGACCGGCGTCGATCGGCGCAAAATCAAATGATTCGATGACCAAGTACCAGGAACTGTCGGCTCAGTTTTACAGCAATCGTTTGCTCTTCGGTGATCCCGCCGATACCGGCGTCGTCGCGGTCGAAATCGCGGGACGTAACGAAGTCGATGTCTATCGCCGCCTGAGCGGCAGCCTCGTCCGCGAGCGCCGGCCGCTTCGCCTTTTCGTCCTGCTCGAAGACGAGAGTCTGCTCGCCGGGTTGAAGCCCGCGCCGGCGACGCGCGCGCTTAGTGGCGGCTTCCGCTACCGCGTGCTCGCTTCCTTGGGATCGCTCGATGATCTCGATGCCGCCAAACGACATCTGCGCGACACGACAGGCGCGGCGCCGAACACCCCCGATGCACCGTACTTCGTGCTCGCCGATCCGATCGAACAGCACCTGATGCTGAGCGGCACTACGTTCTTCATGGGCCTCCAGTTCAGTGACCTGGTGCGGATGCAGATCGATCTCGAGACCTACATTTCGCCGGGCTTCGAATTTCCGAGTGCGGCGCGCGCGGGGGATCGAATCGTCGCGATCTCGATCACGGATTCTACCGGCTACGAACGGCTGCTCCGCGGCAACGAAATGGACGAGCTCGCCATGGTGGAGGAACTGGTCAAGATTGTCGCTGAGCGCGATCCCGACGTGGTCGAAGGGCACAACCTGTTCCGCTTCGATCTCGAATATCTCGAGGCGCGTGCGCGGCGACATCGGGTGCGGCTCGCGCTGGGACGCGACGGCGGCACCTTGCGCGTCAGGCCCTCGCGGCTTCAGATTGCGGAGCGATCGATCGCCTATCGCCGCTACGACATCCCGGGCCGCAGTATCGTCGATACGTGGATCCTCGCGCAGCATTACGATATCGCGTCGCGCGAGCTGGAGAGTCTGAACCTCAAGCAACTGGCGATTCATTTCGGCCTTGCGCGCGAAGATCGCGTCTATCTCGACGCATCGCGAGTGAGCGATATTTTCGATCGCGAGCCGAAGAAGCTCTTCGACTATGCGCTCGATGACGCGCGTGAGACCTGCGCGCTCGCCGCGACGCTCGCTCCCAGCTACTTCGTGCAGGCGCAAATTTTTCCGTACTCGTATCAGAGCGCGATCCTGCGCGGGAATGCGACCAAGATCGACGCGCTCATGATGCGCGCGTATCTAGCCGCGAATCACTCGATTCCCGTCCCCCAGCCTCCCGCGGCCGTGATGGGCGGCTACACCGAGATTCGCCGCGCGGGTGTCGCGCGCGGTGTGCTGCACTGCGACGTGACCTCGCTCTATCCGTCGCTGATGCTGCAATATGGGCACGCGCCGGCGACAGACCAGCTGGGAGTATTCCTCAAGTTGCTCGCAGATCTGCGAAGCTTTCGCGTGCAGGCCAAGGCCGCGGCACGCGAGCTCGAGGGTCTCGAACGCCGCAACCTCGAGGCGCTGCAGCAGACCTTCAAGATTCTCATCAACTCGTTCTACGGTTATCTCGGTTTCGGCCTCGGCCACTTCAACGACTTCCAGCAGGCTGGCGCCGTGACGCAGCGCGGACGCGATCTGATCCAGGCTGCAGTCGCGTGGCTTGAGGATCGAGGTGCGCAGGTGATCGAAGTTGACACCGATGGAATCTATTTCGTGCCGCCTGTGACGGTTGCCGACGAGGGCGGCCCCGATGCGCTGCTCGAAGGCATCGCGGCGGAGCTGCCCGAGGGGATCCGGCTTGAAATCGACGGCAAGTACGCCGCGATGTTCAGCTACAAGATGAAGAACTACGTGCTGCTCGACGACGCCAA
>JASHPB010000197.1 GCA_030038355.1 Candidatus Binataceae bacterium | reverse complement strand
TGCTTGGTCTTGAACGTGAGCCCATGAACGCCCTCGCCGTTTTTCTCGAGGTCGCGCGCCTCGCGGCTGCTTGCTGACGTAGGCTGCGCGAGTTCGAAGACGGTGTCCTCGCCGATCGCGACGAATGCGCTGCGCGTACGATTCGGAATCTCCCGCCGTTCGAGCAGCTTCGAGCCAAGCACGCCGCAGTAGAACTTCTCCGCCTCCGCGAGGTCGCTTACCACTATCGTGATGTGCGAGGCGCGCTCGATTCCGAGCGGATGGCGCTCACGCCAGTATTCGTTCGACCACGCGGGCTGCAGGCGCGGGTCGATCGTGTTGTCGCCAATGACGGCGAACTCCAACTGCCCGTGCGTCTGCCTGGGATGCGTCCAGACAGCGAACTTTTCGTTCGGCGGCGTGACAACGCGGCCGGTAACGTCCCACAGTTTCAAGTTCTGCTTGGCGAGATGCGTCGAGATCGCCGGAATGTCGTCGCAGTAGAACGCGATCGAATGGAAGTGCTGCCCGAAGCGATCGTGAAATCGCTTCACTGACTGATTGCGCAGGTTTTCGACCTTCGCCGGCGACATCGGCTCCATGATCACGTCGCCGATCGCGAGCAACGATGCGTCGCGCCCCGCCGCCTTCGCAAAACCGTGATAGTAACGCGTCACCGAGAAGACATCGTCGTACCATCTGTCGGTCGCGTCGAGGTTGTCGACAACATGAGTGACGTGAAACAACTTGCCGATCTTGAACATGCGACGCTCCTTGTCAGCCGAGGCCGTAAAGCCCGGCCGCGTTATCGGCCACCATCAGGCGCACGTCTGCGTCGGCGACGCCCTCGAAATCGCGCGCGATCACCTCGCGCGAACGCGGCCACGTCGAGTCTGAATGCGGATAGTCGGACGCCCACATCAGGCGATCGGCGCCGACGAAGTTGCGGGTCAGCACTCCGACGCGGTCGTCCTGGAAGGTCGCCTGCACCTGGCGACGGAAGTAGAAGCTCGGCGGGTTCGGAATCGCCTTGGTCTCGAGGTAGCGATACTTCTCGTACGCGTGATCGAGCCGCTGCAGAAAGTGCGCAATCCATCCGATATCGTTCTCGACCGAGACCAGCTGCAGGCGCGGAAAGCGCTCCAGCACGCCGCCGAGAATCATTTCCGCGAGAGTGCGCTCGACTGAATGATGCAGCGACGGATAGCTCTTCATCACGCTCGCCAAGTCGCTACCACCGCGCCGTTCAGTCAGAATATGCAGACTGATCGGTGTCTTGAGGTCCTGCGCCGCCGCCCAGAACGGGTCGTAAAAGCTGTCGCTGTAGGGACGCTCCGTCGGCGGCGCGCCCCAGATCATCGCGCCGCGAAGCCCCTTCTTCGCCGCGCGATTCAGCTCCGCGACGCCCTGCTCGACGTCGTCGAGCGAAATCAGCGCAGCGCCCGCGAGCCGCTTTGGGTTGTAGCTCGTGTAATCGGCGAGCCAATCGTTGTAGGCGCGGAAGCTCGCCGCGCGAAGCTCCCCGTCTTCGAGCTGGAAGAGCCGCATCGCGAGGCTCGGATAGATGAATTCGCCGACGACGCCGTCGCGCTCTTGATCATCGATGCGAAGCGCGGGATCCCACGCGCCGGGGCGCACGCCGGGATAGCCCTGCGCCATCCGCGAGGCAAATTCCCTGGGATCGACGCCGGCCACGGCAAAGCCCGCGACCGGGAACGGTCGCAGTCCTTCGGCTACGAAGAAATCGCCCTCGCGATCTCCTGAGCGCTTGACGACGCGCGGCGCTCGGTCCAGGAAGCGGCGCTCGATTCTTGCGGTCCACACGTCGGCGGGCTCAATGATGTGCGAGTCGGCGGAAAGAATTTTCTCGGGAAGCATCGCTCGAACCTCCTTCGCGAGGGCTCCTTCAGCCGATGTATCGCCGCGAGTCCGAGGCCGTCAAGCGACACAATTGAACCATGGGCGTCTTTTATTCAGCGGCGCGGTCGAGCAGTTCGCGGGCCGCGCGCCGGAGTTTCTCCGAGACCTCGCCGCCGAGCATTCGCGCGATCTCCTCGGTGCGTTCGCTAGCGTTCTCGACAAGTCGGACGCGGCTTCGCGTTGAACCACGGCGTTCTTCTTTCTCGACGGTGAAGTGGCGGCCGGCGTACGCGGCGATTTGGGCAAGATGAGTAACGCACAGTATCTGATGAAATCGCGCGAGCTGCTTGAGCTTGCGACCGACCACCTGCGCCACGGCGCCGCCGATTCCGGCGTCCACTTCGTCGAAGATCATGGTCGTGACGCCGCGGCGCTGCGCCTCGAGGCGCTTCAGCGCGAGCATGACGCGCGACAACTCGCCGCCCGACACGATTCGAGCAAGCGGCATCGCCGGCTGCCCGAGATTCGGCGCCATGAACAACTCGGCGGTGTCGAGACCAACGGACCCCATCGCGATTCCTTCCTGCACGAACTCCGAATCAGCGGCCAAAACCGTGCCAAGCCGAGCCTCGAACGCGACTGAGCGCATGCCGAGCGTTTTGAGCTCGGTTTCCATCTTGCGGCCGAGCTCTTCGGCCGCGCGTCTGCGAGCACTGCTCAACTTTTTCGCCAGCGCGAGCAGCTCGGCGAGGACCCCATTCAATTCGGCCTGAACCTCGGCTATGGACTCCGCGATTCCTTCGAGCTCGGCAATTTCGCCGCGCGAACGCTCGATGGTCTCGATCACCGCGTCGATCGAACCGCCATACTTACGCTTAAGCCGCGTCAACTCCTGGAGGCGGATCTCGATCTGCTCCAGTCGCGCCGGATCGGCTTCGATCCGCGAGGCGTACGCGCCAAGCGTGCGCGCAGCTTCTTCGAGATTGGTGCGCGCTGTCTTTATCATCTCGAGCGCCTCGCTGAGCTTCGGATCGATCGCAGCGGCTTCAACGAGGCGGGTCTCAGCGGCGCGAACGGAATCGAGAGCCGCACCGTCGTCGCCGGAGAGCGCGCTTTCCGATTGGCCCGCGGCGGCCGCGAGCTTCGCCGCATTGGCCAGCAGAGTGCGCTCGCGCTGGAGTTCTTCATCCTCGCCCGCCACGAGCGCGGCCCGCTCCAATTCTGTCACGCGAAATCTGGCCAGTTCGAGCAGGTCGGCGCGCTCGCGCTCGCGGCGCTGCAAATCTTTGAGGCGTGCGCGGGCGGCAACGGCGCGATCGAAGACCGAGCGATATTCGACGAGGGCGGCATCCAGGTTGCCGAAGCGGTCGAGGACCTCACGATGGCTCTCGGCGCGGAGCAGCGACTGTTGCTCATGCTGGCCGTAAACCTGGACGAGTGCGGCGCCGAGCTTCGCAAGCGATTGCACCGTCGCCATCTCGCCATCGATCGAGACGCGCGAGCGGCCGCCCTCGGCTACGACGCGCCGAATCAGCAGCTCGCGACTCTTCCCGTCGCGCGCGCGCTCGGCCAACTCGGGGATGGGCGCCTCGCCCTCGAGCTCAAACAGCGCCTCGACGATCGCCTCCTTCTCTCCCGTACGGACCATGTCGGGCGACGCACGTTCGCCGAGCAGGAGGCCGAGGGCGCTCAAGATGATCGTCTTGCCCGCGCCGGTCTCGCCTGACAGCACGTTGAGGCCGGGGCCGAAGTCAAGACTGGTCTCTTCGATAATCGCGAAGTTGCGGATTCGGAGCTCAAGCAGCATCTTGGATGCGCCCGCTCATCCCCAATGCAACTTGTCGCGCCAAATTTCGAAGTATGCGTGCTCGGAGCGGATGAGCGAGACCTGGTAGGGTCCGCGCCGGATGCGAATCGAATCGGCGGGCCCGAGCTGCGCGGACTCCTGGCCGTCGACGATGAAGGTCGTGTCGTGATCGGGTGCTTTAACCCGTACCTCGACTTCGAACGAATCAGGAAGCACGATGGGACGATTGGTGAGCGTATGCGGGCAGATCGGCGCGAGCAGGATCGCGCCCAAGGTCGGATAGATGATCGGTCCGCCTGCGCTCAGCGCATACGCCGTCGAGCCGGTTGGAGTAGATATTATCAACCCGTCGGCGCGGTAGATTGAGAAGGGCTTGTGATCCGCCATCACCTCGAGCAGCAGCATCCTGCCGAGGGGACCCTTGCTGATCACGATGTCATTGAGGGCCTGAAACGTCTCATCGTGCTTTTCCGGTTGCGATCCGCGCTCGACCGACGCTTCGAGCATCATGCGCGGATCGACGTCGTACTTGCCTTTCAGAATGCGCTCGAGGGCGTCCTTCGCCTCTTTGGTGGCAACCTCTGTCAGAAAGCCGAGACCGCCAAGGTTCACGCCGAGAATCGGTGTGGAACGACCGGCGACTAGCCGCGCCACGCCCAGCATCGTGCCATCGCCGCCCAGCACGACGATCAGATCGGACTTGGCCGCGAGATGATGCCGCTCGAGAGGCTCGGCGCCGATCGCTGCGGCGACTTCAGGTTCGGAGACCGCGATTCTCTTCTCGTTGTGCAGCAGATGCGTGAGAGCGCGTGCGACGGTTATAGCCTCGGCCCGGTCATGCTTGACCACCAATCCGACCGTTTTGATTGAGCGCTTCGCCACCGCCTTTAGGCAACTATCACGCAGGAAAAATCGCGGCAACGTGATGCGCGCGACGACCGCTATTCGAACGCCAAGCTCAGCGCGAAGATGTTGTACCGCCCTCGACCACTGACGGACTCACCCTGCCGTAAACGATCGCATAAGCACCGAGATAATAGCCGACCAGACCTTCGCTGGTTTGCGACTTGCTCTTGATGATCACGATCGCGTCCGCACCAGTTCCACAAGCCGCCCGCTGGACCGAAGGAAGGATATCGCGTTCGTTGTCGAACTCGTTGGCGGTGGCCTCGATAATCGCGACTTTGCGAAAGTCAGTCAGCGGATCGCTCCGCAGCACGGGCATGTTGCAATCGGGTGGCTTGGCCGCGCGTCCCGACGGCTGAATTTCCGCCACGTCAACCTGCGGCGGCAGACTTACTCTGGCGCATCCGGCAAGAGCGATCGTACCCCCAACCACAATCGCGGATGTCACTAATCTCACGTCTTGAACAAATACCTAGCGCCACCGCCGCAGAGCAAGAGCGAGCTGCCCAGCGGTCGGATCGCGCGGCACTTCTCGCTTCGCCAGATTCATCCCGTATAGAATCGCGATGTAGTCGGCGGCGGAACGACGCGACGCGATTTCGATCGACTGATGGCTAGCGCGACAAAACCAAAGCGGCCACTGCTCGGCGCGCATATGTCGATCGCCGGACAGGTCGGCGAGGCGCTGAAGCGCGGTAAGAGCATCGGCTGCGAATGCATCCAGATGTTCACCAAGTCGTCGCGGCAGTGGGCCGCGAAGCCGCTTAGCGCCGAGGATATCGCAACCTTCAAGCGCAACATGAAGGAGACCGGCATCAAATCCGTGATCGCGCACGACTCCTACCTACTGAACCTCGGCGCGCCGGAGCAGGCGCTCCGCGAAAAATCGGTCGCCGGATTTATCGATGAAATAGATCGGTGCGAGGCGCTCGGCATTCCGTTCCTCATCGCGCATCCGGGTGCGCACGTCGGCTCAGGCGAGCAACAAGGCATCAAGACGATCGCGAAGTCGATTAACGAGGCGCATACCGCTTGCAAAGGCTATTCAACCAAGGTCGCACTCGAAATCACGGCGGGCCAGGGGACCGTACTGGGCAGCAGTTTCATCCAGATCGGTCAGATTTTCGACGCGGTGAAAGAAAACGGGCGGCTCAGGCTGTGTTTCGATACTGAGCACGCCTTCGCCGCCGGTTACGATCTCAGAACCGATGAAGGCTACGACCGCACATTCGCCGAGCTGGACGAATGCGTTGGATTGAAGCGGCTCGTCGCCTTTCACCTGAACGACTCGCTGAAGCCATTCAACTCGCACGTCGATCGCCACCAACATATCGGCAAGGGTCAACTCGGGCTCGCCGCGTTCCGCCGCCTGCTGAATGATCGGCGCTTCGCTGGCATTCCGATGTGCCTGGAGACTGAAAAGAGCGAAGACCTGCACGAGGACGTTGAAAATCTCGCGACGCTCCGCGCGCTGTTTGATTCCTGATGCAGAAACGAATTCTCACCGGCGATCGCCCGACCGGACCGCTTCACCTCGGACACTACGTCGGCTCACTCAAGAATCGCGTGGCCCTCCAGGATGAATACGACACTTACATCCTGATTGCGGATATCCAGGCGCTGACCGACAACTTCGAGCATCCGGAAATGCTCGAGGCCAACATCGTGGAAGTCGCGCTTGACTATCTCGCCGTCGGCCTCGATCCGAACAAGGTCAAGTTCGTCGTGCAGTCGATGGTACCGGAGCTGACCGAGCTTACGATCTACTTCATGAATCTCGTCACGACGGCAACGCTCGAGCGCAATCCGACGCTGAAGGCTGAGATTCAGCAGAAGAACTTCACCAAGGGCCTGCCGGTAGGTTTCTACACGTATCCAATCTCGCAGGCCGCGGACATCACGATCTTCAAGGCGCACCTCGTGCCGGTTGGAGAGGACCAACTGCCGATGATCGAGCAGACGCGCGAGATCGTGCGCCGCTTCAATCGGCTGTATGA
>JASHPB010000196.1 GCA_030038355.1 Candidatus Binataceae bacterium | reverse complement strand
GTTGCGTCGCAACGCGCGGAATGGCGCCTCCCCCAGGTTGCGCTGGGAATCTTGCCCGCGCAGGCTGGTGCGATTCGCGCCGCGCGCTGGATCGGCAAGGGAAACGCCTTGCGCCTTACGATGGGCTTTCCGCTTCGCGCCGATGAGGCTTACAGGACGGGTCTCGCCCAGTGGCTTGTCCCTCACGGTCAGCTGATGAATCAAGCTATTGAGGTAGCGAAACACATTGCCTCGCTGCCGCCGCTGGCAACGCGGGTCGCTAAGGATTCGATCAACTCGGGTTACGATATTCCGCTGGGAGAGGTCGCGCACACCGACCTCTACCGCTTCATGGCCCTTCAACTCACAGAGGACAAGACCGAAGGGCATCGCGCCTGGCGTGAGCATCGAAAACCCGTGTTCAAGGGCCGCTAGGATACACGAAAGTGCCACGCCAGATGACGTGGGATGATGCGATCTCGCGGATCCGCTCTCGGGTGGAGGAAACTGCGGCATCTGCCCACCAGGGCTTTCCTCATTACGCCGATCCTCGAAGCAAAGCCTGGACCTGGTCGCCGGATGGTGACTGGACGGGTGGATACTTCAACGCGATGCTGTGGATCGGAGCCGCATGCGGACCGGCCGCGGATCGTGAGCGATGGAGCAACTGGGCGCGAAACTTCACGGAAAGACTGCGCCCGCGCGTTGCTTCCGACAGTTCGTCGCGCGCGCTGCTCTTCTACTATGGTGCAGCGTTGGGCTCGATCCTGTGCGGCGAACGCGGCGCCCGCGACCTCGCGCTCGATGCGGCGCATGCACTGATCACGATGTACAATCCGCGCGCCGGCGTGCTTCCGCTGGGCGGCGCATTCGAAGAAGCCTCCAATGTCGGCAGCACTGAAGCCGAAGTCGATATGGTGCAGGCAGTCGCCCTCCTCATGTGGGCTTATCGTGAAACCGGCGATGAAAAATTCAAGACGATCGCGATAAGCCACGCCCGGCGGCACATCGAGTTTTGCCTTCGCCCGGATGGATCGATCTGCCAATCCGCTTCTTTCGATCCGCAAACCGGAGCGATGCTTCGCCGCTATACGCACAAAGGATTCAGCGACCGCAGCACCTGGGCGCGGGCAGAAGCCTGGGGCATGCTGGGATGGGCGCTGAGCGCTCAATGCTGTGAAGACAGTGATTTCCTGGAGCCCGCGGCAAGGGCAACTGACTGGTGGCTGGCGCACGTCCCGCCGGACCGCGTGACGTTTTGGGATTTCGATGATCCCGCGATTCCGGACACCAATCGCGACACTTCCGCAACCGCGATCGCGGCGGCCAGCATGCTGAAGCTCTCCGCGCTCACCGACGACCAAACTCGCCGCGCGAGATGGCGCACGGCGGCTGAGGCTACAGTGCGAGCGCTGATCGATAATCACCTGGGATCGGAAGGCGGCCTTTGGGATGGATGCTTCAACCAGCGTATTGGGCTCGCCACCCGCAACGAATTGATCTGGGGCACCTACTATCTATTCGAAGCGCTGCACGTGCTCGCGGGGCGGCTCGAGCGCGCGATATGACTTGCATAGCAAGCTTAGAGCTGCATCCAAGCATCACCAAGCGCGAGGTGCCTTCGATGCCACCGCCGCAAAGCGCTCACCGCGGCCGATAGACTTTCAATGGACGCGCCGTTTTGATCCAATCGGGCTGCTTGCGCCACGCGCGACCCGACTGAAAGCCGCCGTCCACGACCAACGCCTGCCCCGTGATGAAACTGGATCGATCGCTGGCGAGGAACAGCGCCATCTCCGCAATGTCGCGCGGTTCACCAGGACGTTCGATCGGCTGTGCATTCGACATCCAGGATTTGCGCGATTCGACTTCGCTCGCGGGCTTGCCGACGGTGTTGAGGGCGAGCGGAGTAGCGATGAAACCCGGGCATATACAATTGACGCGGATACGCGCTTCGGCGAGTTCGAGCGCGACAGATTTGGTGAGTTGGATTACCGCGGCCTTGGCCGCCGCATAGGCGTGCGGCGAATAGCCACCCAGCATGCCGGCGACACTGGCGGTCGAGATGATGCTGCCGCCTTGACGGCGAATGAGCGGGGTCGCGTGTTTCATGCCGAGGAAGACGCCGCGCACGAGAACATCGAACGTCAGGTTCCATTCTTCGGTCGAGGTATCCGTGATTCCACCCAAAGCTCCGCCGAAGCCCGCGTTGTTAAAAATGCAATCGAGCCGGCCGAAGGATTTCTCGGCAGAAGCCACTGCGGCTCGAACGTCTTCTTCCTTGGACACATCCGTTCGCTGGAAGGCGACATTGGGCGCAAGCTCGTTGGCTAGCGCGTTGCCGAGATCCTCCTGCAGATCGGCAATTACGACTCGCGCGTGATTCTCCACAAAAAGACGAGTCGTGGCCGCCCCGATTCCGCTCGCTCCACCAGTGATGATTGCCACTCGGCCATCCAATTCCGCCATGATACTCACCTCTTTGCCTTGCTCTTTCGATAGTAAACGCGAGCGAAGGTTTGAAGGATCGACCTAGCTAAGCGCGCCTGCGTTTCGAAGCTGGTCGATCTTCGCCCTCGAGTAACCGAGCAGCTTGGACAAAACCGCATCGGTGTCCGCGCCTCTGACCGGCGCTGGGGAAGCAACCCGGCACGCCTTTCCGTCGAGCGTCCACGGGATGCCAACATGCGTTCGCTGTCCCACTTCGGGATGTTCAAGCCGCACCAGGTATCCGCGTTCGCCGAGATGCTCGTCGCTTGCGAGGTCCTTGTTGCTCATCGAGGGAAACGCGGCAACACCTGCACGCTGCAGATCTTCGGCGATTTGCCATCGATCGCGAGTTCGCGTCCATTCGCCAATTATGCAATCGAGCTCGTCTTCATTTTGCTTGCGCGCCGATGGCGTCGAGAATCGCGAGTCGTGCGCCAGTTCGATCTTCCCGATCACCAAGCACAAGGCGCGCCACTCGCTATCGTTAGCGACTGCGATACTGACCCATTTGTCAGAGTCGCCCGTGGCTCGGTAGGTGTTGTGCGGCGACATGATCGGATGATGATTGCCGACGCGTTCCGGCTCCTCGCCCGCGATTTGACACTGCAGCAAACCTTCCGCGATAAGCTGAACCGCAGTTTCGAGCTGGGACTGATCGATGTACTGCCCCCGGCCCGTGTTATTCCGATGGATCAAGGCGTTCATGACGGCGATTGCGCCGAAGATGCCGGCGTTGGGATCCATATAGGATGTGCCCAGTTCCATCGGCGGCATCCCCTGGTAACCGGTGGTGGAGAAGAAACCCGAAAGTGCCGCGGCCGGCGGTCCGTAGCCAAGATAACCGCGATACGGTCCGTCCTGCCCGTAGCCCGACATCGACAGCATCACGATGTCCGGACGAATCTGGCGTAGCTTCTCGTATCCGAGGCCCATCTTGTTCGCGACGCCGCCGGCAAAGTTTTCCACTACGACATCGCAGTGTGTCACTAGATCGTGGGCCACTTGCAGCCCGGCCGGATCAGCCAGATTGAGCGTGATGCTGCGCTTGCCCTGGTTGTACTGGTTGAAGTAGCCGGCGCGGTTCGGTCCGGGTATATCGTCGGCAAACGGTGGTATCGCTCGCGTGATACAGACGCGTTTCTCGCTCTCGACGCGAAGCACTTCGGCGCCCAGATGTGCCATCTGCAAGGTCGCGAACGGGCCTGCCCACGCCCATGTGAAATCGAGAATCCGAATGCCTGCGAGTGGCAACCTTGCGGCGCTCGAGCTTGACCAAGCCCATAGTTCTCCGGCGCGGTTCGTGCTCGTTCCGAGCACTTCATCATTATCTTGACCGAGTCGCGGCGCAGGTCTGCGTGTTATCGATTGACCGACACCGTAGCGCGAAGGTGCGCCCGGCACGCGAACTTTCCCGCGCCCTGGATAATCCAGCTCGACGAAATACCCGCGGTGATTCAGCTGGGCATCGGCGCAGATATCGCTCATCGTGTTGACCTTGGCGAACGGAATTCGCTTCGCCTGGCCGGCATGAAAGAGTTCCGCCTTTTTCCACGACGACATCCAATCACGCATGAACAGGTTGAGCGCATCGGAATTGGCGCCGCGCGCGATGCGATCCTTGAAGAGCTCTTCGTGCGTCCACTCAGGAGCGCCCATCAACTCGACCATTCTCTCCCATTGGGGCTCTTCGGCGCATGCCACAAACACGTGGCCGTCACGGCATTCGCTCAGAAGCCAAGGACCGATGACGCGCTTGCCGAGCCGCGACGTCTCGCGGCCGGCGTACGTGTAGTGCATCAGGTTCATCTCGAGCATCGCCGCGATGCATTCCTGTTGCGATATGTCGATGCTCGAGGGCGCGCCGCCGCGGAGGCGATTGAGGTACATCGCGAGCGCCACGAAGCACGCATGCAATCCGCCCTGGTAGTCGGCCTGGTCGCCGAACGCGCGAAGCGGC
Organism: Candidatus Binataceae bacterium; assembly: GCA_030038355.1. Lineage (GTDB taxonomy): Bacteria > Desulfobacterota > Binatia > Binatales > Binataceae > JASHPB01. Next base: position 1,199 of record JASHPB010000196.1, on the reverse strand, counting down.
GGCAAGTCCGGATATTCCGAGGCGCCGGGCGCGAGGAATGCCATGCCCCCGGCGTTCTCGATATTGAGCGGATAGGCTTTCCAATTGCGGCGCGACCCACTGTCGCCGAATGGCGAAATGCCGACCGTGATCAGCGAGGGAAACCTTTTCGAAAGCGCCGCGCCCTCCAGGCCTCGAATCGAACGCGCGGCCGGATGGAGATTATGTATCAGTATGTCAGCGCTCGACAGCAGATGGTCGAATGCATCCCTGGAACTTGGGGCCGTGAGATCCAGCGTGATTTCGCGCTTGTTCGCGTTGAGGTAGAGAAAGAGACCGCTCTTTTCCGGGTCTGGCTTTTCCCCGGCAGCAAAAGGGCCGCGCCGGCGAAGAATATCGCCTGCGGGATCTTCGACCTTGATTACATCAGCGCCGAGATCAGCCATCAGCTTGGCGCCGAAGGCGGCGGAAATTCCTTCGCCGCATTCCACCACTCTGAGGCGGCTCAGGATTCCACGGTTGCGAGGCTCGTCACCGATTCCCGATCTGCTCATACTCGCGATCTACCACGAAATCGGCGGTCGTAATCGATTCGGATTCATCGGACGCGAAAAGCGGGGGCCTTCTCGGCGATGTCAACGGAGAGCCTGCGCGCGGCAAACACGGCCTACTGCGCGGGAAACAATGCAGCGCGCGTGACTTCCCTGCGCTCGCTCTTGTCGAGCGCTTCCGCCGCTCGCGACAGCGGAAACTTCGCGTCGCACAACTCGAGATACGGAAATCGATTGATATGTGCCGAAAGGAAATCCAGCGATTTCTTAAGGTAACGCGGAGGATAGGTGGCGATACCGTGAATCTCGATCGATTTGAACGTGACCATCGAAGGCGCTATCGGCGCGGTCAATCCGCCTGAGATGTTGCCCAGTTCGAGGACGCGGCCACCATTACGAACCAGGTTCACCGAATCGATAAAGGCCTCGGGAATGCCGGCAACCTCGAGCACGACATCGGGGCCCTTTCCTCCCGTCAGTTCCCGCACTCGCAGCTGGCGAGCCTTCGGCTCCGGATATTGTCGCAAATCGATCGTCTCGTCGGCGCCGAAGCGCTTAGCCTGCGCGAGTCTCAGGTCGACGCCGTCGATCGCTATCACCGTTGCGCCGCGCGCCTTGGCGATCGCCATCGCGTGGAGCCCGAGTCCGCCGGCGCCGAGCACCAGCAGC
>JASHPB010000195.1 GCA_030038355.1 Candidatus Binataceae bacterium | reverse complement strand
TCCTTTTCGCAATCAAGGACAACCGTCTCAAAACCTATCTCGTCGAGTTGCGCGGCGGACCGGCGCGCGGCAAGTGGGCGTTTCCGGGCGGCCTCGTGCGGGCGGGCGAGATGCTGGACGAAGCCGCGCGGCGCGAGCTCCGCGCATCCACCGGCCTTGGCGAGGCATACCTCGAACAGCTCTTCACCTTCGGCGATCCCTCGCGCGACCCGCGAGCGCACGTCGTTTCGGTCGCCTACATGGCGCTGATTTCTGCTCCCGCCGCAGTCGGCCCGTGCTCGGAGAAATATGTCGGTGGCGAGTGGTTCGAGGTCAACGAATTGCCTCCCCTCGCCTACGATCACGCACAGATGGCGGCCTATGCGCTGAAGCGGCTCAAATCGAAGCTCGAATACACCAATATCGCCTATGCCCTGCTTCCGCAGGAATTTACGTTCGCCGAATTCGAAGACCTCTACGCGCTGATTCTCGGGCGCCCGCTCGACCGGCGGAATTTCCGCCGGCGGGTGATGGCGATGGGCTTGCTCCGTCTGCTACCGCATACCCGCCGCGGACCGCATCGTCCGGCCGCCCTTTACTCATTTGCGCAGCAGAGTCTTAAGTTCATCCAGATGCTATAGTGGGTGAACGGAGTCCTGCATGTTCAAGCGTGTGAACCTTGTAGTGGCGATGCTCGGCAGCGCCCTGATTGTCGCGGCGGTCTGCTCCCTTGCGGGTCCGGTCCGCACCGGCGGCCATGTCGCGGCCGCCCGAGCTGGAGAAGGCGAAGCACAAGCGGCCGAAAAACTCCGCGTCACCCTCGACCCGAAGCAGTTTCAGGGCGACGTTCGCAAGGCTTACGAGGTCGCGCAGGACGATGCCGCGCTGCTCGACCAGCTTCATTGCTATTGCGGATGTGATAAGGCCGACGGCCATCGTAATCTGCTCGATTGCTATCGCACCGAACATGGCGCTCATTGCGAAATCTGCGTGGGCGAGGCCAATGACGCCGAAGCGATGGCGCAACGCGGCATGTCGATCGACCAGATTCGCGACGCACTGCGTGCCCGCTACGCACACGAGGACTGACGCTTGCTCGGTCTGGTTTCGGGTTACATCGAGCACTTTACATACGGCGGACTGTTCGTAGTGCTGGCGCTATGCGGCCTCGGCCTGCCGATGCCTGAGGATGTCGCGCTTTTGGCGGGCGGTTATTTGGTGCATCGCGGAATCACGCGGTACCCCCTGACGCTCGCGGTCGCGCTGCTCGGTGTCGTTTCGGGCGACAATTCACTGTTCTTCATCGGCCGCCATTTCGGCACCGGTATCGTGCGCTACTTTGGTGTCTCGCGCCCCGGCAGCCAGAACCAGATCGATCGTATCCGCGGTTTCATGCAACGCCACGGGCATCGCGCGATCTTCTACGCGCGCTTCCTGGCGGGCCTAAGAGCTCTGGTCTATCTTTCGGCCGGATCGTTCGGCGTGCGGCCGGCGGTATTCTTGCTTTACGATTTACTGGGCGCGGTCATCTCGGTGCCGATCGTCGTCTCGCTCGGCTACCTATTCGGCAAGCAGATCGAGATGATCGTGCGCTACCTCGGCGGCTTCGAACGGCTGTTGCTAATCGTGGCCTTACTGTGCGTTGCATTATATGTGACGCGGATGCTCGTATTTACCAAGTCGTCAACGACCAACGAAACGAGCGGTTGAACAAATGGCCGGTGGCGCGGGCACGGTGGTCGCGCATCTCGCGATGTTCGGTCGAGTCCGATGAAATTCCCCGCACTCAATCTTAAAGCCAAGTTGATCGTTTTGATCGTCGCGCTGCTCGCGCTGACCCTCGGCGCCGAGGTGTGGGTGAGCTTGGGCACGCAGCAGGCAATCGTTGATACCACGCAGCAGAAGGTCAAAGATCTGGCGCGCGCGATCCAGATCAGCGTGCAGGAGTTGACTTCCGTCGGCAGCATCAACCGCGATCGGCTCCGCGAGTACGTCGCAAGCTTGCATACCGCCGGCCTCGAGGTTTCGATCGCGTCGAGCGAGAACCTCATCATCAACAGCTCGGACCCGAACTTGATCGGCGGCGCGCTCCGCCCGAAAACAGGAGACGTGCTTACGCCCGAGCAGCTGAAGCATCCGGGCGAACCGCTTACCATCCCCGCAAACCGTTTCGGCCCAAGCCCGTCCGAGACGACCGTTTACCTGATCCCTGTCGAGGTAGAAGACCACTTGCTCGGCTATGTCCAGGTCGCGGCCAACTTTGGTGACTTCGCTCAGCCGCTGGCCGAGAATCGATCGCATCAGATCACGATCGCGCTCGTGATCTTCGCGCTCGGCCTGGTCTTCGCCTACGTGATGGCGGATCGCTACGTCGGACCGATTCACGCGGTCGCGTCCGCCGCGCAGAATATCGCGGCGCGCGGGCTCGAGACCGTGCCCGAGGCGAACCGCCGCGACGAGATCGGCCTGCTCACGCGCTCGTTCAACGAGATGGTCGCGCAGCTTCGCCGCGCCCGTGAGCGCGAACAGGAGTTGAACCGCCTCGAACGCTTTACCGCGCTTGGACAGCTCGCGGGTGGCCTCGCGCACGAGATAAAAAATCCGCTCAACTTTCTGAGCCTCGCGCTCGACCAGCTCCGCACCCGCTACTCGCCCGCCGAGGGTCCGGGGCGCGAAGCTTACACGCGCCAGATCGGAATCATGAAGGACGAGCTCCATCGGCTCTCGGAGCTGGTGCAAAGCTTCCTGCAATATGGCAAGCCGATCGAGATTTATCCCGCGCCGACCGACGTGAAGCAGCTCGTCGATGGTGTGGTCGCGCTATCCGAGTCGAAGATGAAGAGCCAGGGTATCGAGCTCGTCGAAGAAGTGAATGGCGTGCCGACCGTGCTCTACGTCGACGCGGAAAAGCTCCGCACCTGCTTCATCAACGTCGTGGCGAACGCGATCCAGGCGATGCCCGAGGGCGGCACGATGCGAATCGGGTTCACGCGCGACAACGGCAACATGGTAGTCAGGTTCTCCGACACAGGCGCGGGAATCGAGCCAGAGGTCGCCAAGAAAGTATTCGAACCGTTTTTCACCACCAAGCGCGAGGGCATCGGATTGGGACTGTTTCTGTCGAAGGCGATCGTCGAAAAACACGGCGGTAGTATCGCGATCGGACCGAATGACTCTCAACCCGGCACCACCGTCACTTTCAGCTTCCCGCTCACGCGGATGAACCTAAACTGATGAACCAGGCTTCAGTACTCGTCGTCGAGGATAACGACCTCGAGCGGCAAATCACCGCCGAGACGCTGCGCGAGGAAGGTTTCGCGGTCGAAGAAGCCGGGCTGGGCAAGCGCGCCGTCGAGATGCTCGCACTGAGCCGCTTCGACGTCGTGCTCACCGACCTGATGATGCCCGGCATGTCGGGCGAAGAACTGTTGAACGTCGTTCGCGCGCAATATCCCGGCAGTCAGGTCGTTGTCCTCACTGCTCACGGCACGATCGAAAGTGCAGTGCAAGCGATGAAGAATGGCGCCTTCTACTACCTGACCAAGCCCACCGATCGCGAAGCCCTCGTGATGACTGTCGCCAAGGCGGCAGAGCTCGCGAACCTGCAGCAGGAGAACCTGCTGCTGAAGCGGCGCCTCGAGGGCAAGCTCGAAGCCGAAGGGATCGTGGGTCAGGACCCGGCCATCCAGGAAGTAATCAGGATGTGCCGCCGCGTCGCGCCGTCGAACTCGACCGTTCTAATCATGGGTGAGAGCGGCACCGGCAAGGAAGTCGTGGCCCGCGCGATCCATCGCCTGTCGCCGCGCGCGTCGCGGCCGTTCGTCGCAATCAACTGTTCGGCGATTCCCGACAATTTGATCGAAAACGAGCTTTTCGGTCACGAGCGTGGCGCGTTCACTGGGGCAAACGAGCGCAAGATTGGACTTTTCGAGAGCGCCGACAAGTCGACCTTATTTCTCGACGAGATCGCGGATTTGCCGCTCGGCTTGCAGGCGAAGATTCTGCGCGTGATGCAGGAGCGGGAGATTCGCCGCGTCGGCGGCAACGAATCGTTTCGCGTTGACGTGCGCCTCGTCGCTGCCACCAACAAGAATCTCGCCGAGGAAGTCGCGGAGGAGCGCTTCCGCGAGGACCTTTACTATCGCGTCAACGTCGTGACGATCATGCTGCCGCCGTTGCGCGACCGTCGCGGTGATATCCCCCTGCTCGCTAATCACGCACTCGCCAAGTTCGCGCATCTCGCCGAAGGCCGCTCGATCGAAATCAGCCGCCCGGCGATGGAAGTGATGCTCGACTTCTCGTGGCCGGGGAACGTGCGCCAACTCGAGTCGGCGATCGAGCGCGCGATCCTCCTGTGCGAGGGCGACAAGGTCCTACCGCGCGATCTGCCGGAGGAAGTCCTCTCGCGCAAGCCCGCGGGCAAGGCTGGTGAACGCCAGCGCGGCGATCGCTTTGAAATTCCCCTCGACGGGATCAACTTCGAAAACTTCGAGCGCGACCTGATTCTCCAGGCGATGGAGAAAACCGACTGGGTAATTGCAAAGGCGGCAAAGCTGCTCGGCATGAGTTATCGAACCTTGCAATACCGGCTCGACAAATTCGGCCTGAAGCGCGGCGAGTCGAAGGCATCGCCCGTCGAAGCCAAATAGCGATTAGCAACAGCGACGCAGCGACCTCGCTTGCACGCCGACAGCATGCATGGCGCGACTGGCGTCGGCACATCGATCGCCAAAATCATGGCGCTGCTCCAACCCGTCGTCAGCGCGTTTGTGACATTCTGTGGCTTAGGTGGCGCGCTGTCTCTTGGGCGTCTTCACGCCTGGCTATGCAAATCTGCGGTCATTCGCGCGACCGTCATCTGACGGTTGTGTCCTCCTCGATCGGCAGAGAGGTTGCTCATAGCGGGTGCGGCACTGGGCTAGGTGGGATCTTGCGGGCGCAGCGAGCCAGCATGCTTCACCGGGCGTTGCAAAAATGCAGGACGTCGACCACAGGCTCGACATGACGGCGATCGACGCGCTGATGCCGCGCCGCCTCGGCCGAATCCGCGTCTTCTTCAAACCTTTGGCCTTCTCGGCCTCTGAAATAGGGCGATCGCGGCGGCCAGTCAAACGCGAGCTCGAAGAGATGTATCAGCCCTGGACTGAATCGGATCATGGCAGTTATCTCTGCGCTTCATCCGGCCCATGACGTCGGGAGATAAATCCAGCACTCCACCGTGGCACCTTCAGCATCCATGACGCTGATGCGCTCGCGAGTATAAAGCCTCGGCACGTCTTCATATTCGTCCAGAATCGCAAGTTCCTTATCGCTGACTCCGGTAAGAATCGCTCCTGCCACCTCTGCGCCGTCGCGTTTCGTCACATAGAAATAGCGCTTGCGGCCACGCTCGTAACCGACAAGACGCGCGGCGCGCGCCTCGATTCGACCGGCAATCACCCGCTCGCGTTCAGAGGCGTCCAGTAGCGATCCGTAGATGAATAGTGTGTGCGGGCGGGGACTCTCGCTCATCGGGATTCACTTCGCACGCATCGGTGGACGGAACTCAAAACGATAGGTTGAAGAGGCTATCACGCTGTGTTTAGCTGGGGCCATCGATTTCCGCGGAGTAGCCTTCGATGACGGTTCGCACAGGTATCGTTCATATTGGCCTCCTCATCCTGGTCTGCACACTGGCTGCCTGTTCCACCCAGAATAGCAGCTCCGATTTGCATGCCGGCATGACGCCCGATGAGGCGGTGCAAGCGATGGGCGAACCTGACCTAAAGGACAACGTCGCCGACCCGGCTCACAGCGGCGCCCAGGTTCTCCGATACACCTGGGTCGATGCGGGCAAGACTGCAATCTTCGATGCGGACAACAAGATCGAAACTGTGCAGAACGTAAACCTCGCGACCAAGCAGCAAGCGCAGCAGGTCTCCGAGCAAACTCAGATGGTGCGGCAGTTCGACCCCATCGAAACCCCGCTCAACTACCTCTTCTTCCCCATCAAGGCCGGATTCACCTATCTCGGCGCCGGGCTGAATTGCGTCGCCGGGACCGATTGCCGCAAGCCGCAAATCACCCTCCCCTCAGGCTGATATCCACCGGTCCTGGTCGAGTAGGCGATCGGCCTGATCGTCCTTGGTTGCGGCAACACTCCTGCAACATTGCGCGCAAACGATCGCATCGACTCGACACCGAGAATTGCGAGCGGGCTCAATTATTCGTCAGAACCGTCTAGGCGCCATTTGGAGTCTTTTGGACACTCTTAAATACTTGCAATTTGTTTCGTTGGCCCTGTAAAGTGCGCGCGGATAGAGATTCGCGCCGCGCTGCGACGGAAGATTGGGCTGGAAATGGCTCCGATCGGCAGCAGCGAATTTGTCCGGCACGATCCGACCCCAAGAATGCATGACGGTTCAAATTGATGGGCGTCGAGGAATATGCCGGAATTACATAACGCGCGTTAGGGAATCCCCGAGTTTGCAGTAACGGCCCAACACTTCGATCGAAGCGGAGGCAGCCCAATCGCGGCAATTTTATCGACGATCTGTCGGCAGGCTGGAAAACGGGAAGTTGAGCAAAATTCACCATCTGACTTACGATCGCAGAAGCGTTTCGAATCGCGCCTCGGCATCGTCCGGTCATTTTGTTACGAGGCAGGCATGGCGCGCGGCCGATTTGTGCCGTGATTTTCCTGCTTACCTTGGCTACCGTTCACAATTAGCTACCAGTGAACTGGTTGCCTATGCTACACACAAGATGTCTGGGTGCTCGACAAAGCTGACCGAAGAGAATCCGCGATTATTGGGCGGGGAACGGTTTGACAACGCGTCCGGAGAACAACGCGACGAGCGCCACGGGCGTTAACCGCGCAGTTTGCCGATACAAACCGGGCCGAGCGAGCAAAATCTTGATTCATTGGCCGGCAAACCTGCGGCACCAAAAATGAGGTGGGCCATTCGGCCCGAATGCGTAAATGATGAAAAAGGAAACCCTTGGTCAAGTGCTGAAACAGCGGCGCGAGGCATTCGCGCTAACGCAACGCGAACTGGCGAGTAAGCTCGGCGTCAAGGCGAGCCACATCGCCTATCTCGAGAACGGTCGGCGCCGCCCTTCGCTTTCGCTCCTCGCGCGAATCGCCAATACTCTCGACCTCGAGAAGCAGCGCCTGTTCCTGC
>JASHPB010000023.1 GCA_030038355.1 Candidatus Binataceae bacterium | reverse complement strand
GACCGAGAAGGGGATCGCGATGCTCCGTAAGGGCTATCCCGCCTGGCGGAAGGCGCAAAGCCAACTGATCGACCGGCTCGGCTCCCACGCTGTCAGCGCGCTCAAGTCGATCACGAAGAAAATCCGCTCTTCGTTATAGCTTCACCCTAGCGCGCTTCCATTTGACAAGCTTCTCGCCAGACCCGGCTCAACATTTGTATATGCAATAAAATATTTGTATATGCAAAGATGCAAGGTCCCCATCCATGGATAATTCGAATCAAGCTCACGTCGACATTCCGGCGACCTCGCCCAGCGCATTGCGATTTGCGAAACGATCGTTACATCGCCCGACGAGAGGAGAGCCTTCTTTTGCTCGCCGACTCAAGGTCATCAAACGTTCGAGCCTGACCGACTTGCATCGAAACTACCGAGGTAGTTTCGGCATCTCATTCGTTACAACCAAAGGAGGTGGTGTTTCATTGCCTCGGACGACAGTGGCCAATGGCCGGTGCGGTACTGTTTGTTGACGACAGAGTAGCTCAAATCTAGTTGCCACAATCTTAATCGCAGAGGGTTTTATGCGGCAATTGCAACTAATGGCTTATGGTGAAGTTTTGGATGTCATTCAACTCAACGACCTGCCCGAACCGCCGCTCGGCGCTGAGGAAGTGCTCGTCACGATGGAAGCGGCCCCCCTCAATCCCTCGGATTTTTTGCTGGCCCAGGGCAAATATGCGGTTCGCCCGCCACTCCCATTCTTGCTCGGTTCGGAAGGCGTCGGTCGAGTTACGAAAACTGGATCGAAGGTGAATGCCGCGCTCATAGGTAAGCGGGTCTTGATCGTCCCACAATTACGAGCAAGGCACCTGGTCAGACAAGGCCGTCGTTCCGTTTCGAAATGTTGTCCCGGTGTCCAACGATGCCGATCCCTTGCAACTTGCGATGATCGGAATAAACCCAGCGACCGCCTACTTCTTGCTCCATCGCTATGTTTCGTTGATGCCGGGCGACTGGATCGGTCAAACCGCGGCCAATTCAGCCATGGGACAGTACATCATCGGGCTCGCAAAGCTGGCAGGAGTCAAAACCCTCAACGTAGTCCGACGCCCCGAGGCAGCAGAACAGGTCCGCCAGTTTGGTGGTGACCGCGTGGTGATTCAGGGCGATGACTTGCGCCAGGATATCGAGAAGGCCCTCGGCGGCAGAAAGCTTAGTCTCATTCTCGATTTCCTTGGAGGAGCTCCCGTAGGAGAACTGGCCCGATCGCTCAAACCCGGCGGCTCTATCGCCATCTACGCATTTCAGCACGGATTCCCGAAACTGGCACCGGAATTCCTCTTCAACAATCTTAACCTTCACGGATTTTGGATCGGTAACTGGATGCGCAACGCGCCCGCCTCTGAAATTCAGGAACTTTACCAAAAGCTGGCCGACCTGGTGGCCCAGGGCTCGCTGTCCGCGACCGTCGAGCAAGTCTATTCGATCGACGAATTCAAGCAGGCAATCGATCGTTCCTTGAAATCCAATCGTAGCGGAAAGATTCTCTTCAAATTCCAGTCCAACTGACGCTGCACCGCGGCAAACCTTTGCGCTTCGAATCAGAAGCGCGTCATTAAGCGCGCGGTTGTGCTCCTCCCATTGGAGGCTGAGGAATTTAGCTCGAAAACCTTGACGGCGCGCATTGATCCTTTGCATCGTCGGAACATGGGAAGCTCGCGCGTTGATGTGTCGAAACTGCAGGCCGATTTCGCCCCCAAGGGCGTGCCTTATGCCGCCATTCTGCCGCCGACCTACGAGCAGAGCGGTCCGATGCCGCTCTGCCTCGTTCTGCACGGCGGCGGCGGAAATCACCAGAATATGATCGATTCGAAGCCGCTCTTCGACGATCTATGGGCGATCAACGCGATACCGCCGATGGTGTTCGCATCCGCCAGCACCAGCCCACTCGGCTTTTACCTGGATCACGCTGAGGGGAGCGCGAGTTGGGAGCGCTTTATCGCGCAGGATTTCATTGCGCATCTGCGCCACACCTACAACATCAGGCCCGATCGCGATTCCACCGTGATAAGCGGCATCTCGATGGGCGGTCATGGCAGTTTGCGCGTCGCCTTCCGGCATCCCGAGCAGTTTGTTGCGGTCGCCGCTCTAGAGCCCGCACTCGATCCGGCTCTGCAAGTCGATGACGTCGGCGAGCGCAACCGCTTCTTCTATCCTCTTGTGATGGATGCGGGCGGCGACCGCACCGCCGATAAGTTGATCGGTACAAATCGCGATGCGGCGCTCTTCAAAGCCAACAATCCCGCCAATCTCGCGTTCGCCAATGGCGACGCGATCCGCACAAGCGGCCTTGCGATATTCATCGAGGCCGCCGACCAGGACGTATTCAATCTCCACGACGGAGCCGAGTTTCTACATCGCGTGCTATGGGACCTCGATATTGCGCATGAGTACCGGGTCGCGCGCGGCGCCGATCACGTTGGGCCTACGTTAGGACCGCGGATGCGCGCTGTGTATTCGTGGGTGGGATCAATCCTGACGACGCCGAAACCTCCGGCTGATGAGACCACGGTGGAAGAGCGCGCCTGGATCGAATGGATGGAGGGCGGGCAAAAGGGCGCTGCGCCGATAATCGATCCGGCCAGTCCCGCCATGGTTCGCGCCTACCGCCGATGGCTCGCGGCGGCAAGAGAACGGGCTGCCAAAATCGACCCGACTACGAACCGGCGTTACGGCATTCTCCCATTCAATAAAAGATAGCCCGGCAGACGTTCGGATGAATCTTTGAGAACTAAAGCGAAAGCAAACGATCGGAAAGGAGCGCTAGCGCTGTAGCGCCTGGCGCAGATCCTCGGTCGATACCTCGCGTCCTTCACCCCAATCGCTCTCCAGCTTGGAGCGTTCAGCGGCAAAGTCTTCGGCGACTCGCTGGATAATAGACGCCAGCAGCTCATCAGCTTTTTTTACCGACTGACGCGGAGAATCTACAAAGTCGGTCTGAATCTGGTGCCAGGTGGTGCGGAAACTCTCTGTCTCCTCGCCCGGGAACATCGCGACATGCGAGCCACTAACGGGCGCGACGTCCTTCTCTACGCGTCGAGCGCTTAACGAGTTGCGCAGTAGTCAGCTTCTCCTGTTCACGGTTCGTATCAGTTTGATCGAACGAATCGTTACCCATGTTAATGAACCTCGTGAGCGTGGTTCAGCGAATCGGTTCCGATCAACTGCTCGAAGAGGGCATGATAGTGGCGCATCGCATGGCGCAGTTGTTCGGTGTCGACTCGGATTATTGTGGGTTGATCGCATGTGCGGCGCGGTAATTCTCGACGACGGTCGGATACTCGACTGACAGATCGGCCCCCTGCTCCTCAAAATCGCCGATGGGGTATCCGCGAGCCTTCATGGCGTCATCGATAAGCTGGTCAGCCTCGGCGACCGCCTGACGAGGGTTATCGACGAAGTGCTTCAGACCACGCGCTATTCGGATGTGAATCGGTCGATTTCAGGCGGGGTCAGGGATCGAATCTGATACCTGGATACGCGCCGTGCGCGAGCTTCAAGGACTCTCGCCGCGTGTTGCGCGTCCCCTTTACGCCGAAGTGTGCGGTCGTATTCCGGGCCGAACTTAGTACGCAGATGGCGTATCTTTCGTACTTCCTGCAAAGCCCAAATCGCCACCGCGATTGCGACGACCGCGAGGACGATCGCCACAATAGCCAGGATGGTTACCGGATTCTGAATCATAAGAACATCATTCCGTGGTAGATGGTCATACTTCCCCGCAGACTCCGTGCCATCATTCGACATCAGGGTTCGGGGCACGAATTTGCGATATCGACATCCGTAGTCCCTGCAGGCGGCAAAACTTCTGCGGGCAGGGTAACGTCTGACGGCTACGAAGTTGTGCAAATCGCGCACACTTGACGGATCATGCAGGACCGGAGTTCGGCAATCGGCCATCGCACGAATGAAGAAGCGACCGTTAACAGCGATGATCGATATCGGCATATAATCGCGCCGTTACGGAAAGTCCTGGAGCGCGCTCAGCGCGCAATAGCGGATGGGAGTGCGAGGAATGCGCAGACTTGAAAATAAGGTAGCAGTAATAACTGGAGCAGCGAGCGGCATGGGGCGGGCCACCGCGATCCGATTCTCGCAGGAGGGAGCTTCGGTAGTCGTCGCGGATCTCAACGTCGAAGGTGGAGAGTCTGTCGTCCGCCAATGCAAGGAAAACGGCGGCAACGCAGTTTTTCAGAAGGCGGACGTCAGCTCTGAAGACAACGTCAAGGGGATGATCGATCGCGCGGTGAAAGAGTTCGGCCGCCTCGACATCACTTACAACAATGCGGGCCTTGGCGGGGCGGTCGGCCCGATCGAGAACATCTCGGTCGAAGATTGGGACAAAACCTTCGCGGTTTTGGTGCGCGGTGTTTTCCTCGGCATCAAGCATTCGATTCCCGTAATGCGCAAACACGGCGGCGGTTCGATCATCTCCACTGCTTCGCTGGCTGGCCTCCAGGGCTATGACGGCATCCACGCGTACTCGGGCGCCAAAGCCGCCGTGGTCAACATCACGCGTTCGGCAGCGATCCAACTCGGGCCAGACAAGATTCGCGTCAATTGCATATGCCCGGGTGGAATCAACACGCCGATTCTTTATGGCACGACTCCAGGCGGCGAAAAGTTGATGCAGCAGGTGCTCGCGAACCTGCAGCCGATCAAGCGCGCCGGCAATCCGATGGACATCGCAAACATGGCGCTGTTCCTTGCGTCCGATGAATCGGAATGGATAACGGGCACTGCGATGGTAGTCGATGGAGGAGCGATCGCCGGAGAGTCGATTCGGCTCGCGCAACAGTCCGGGACCAACGCGCTGCCATCCAGCGGCTTTGCGGGTCCCTCTTTCCAGAGGTAGTGCGCCTCCAGGATTTGTTGTTTCGAAGATCAGCGCGGGTGGGAACGCCCGCCGCCATTGCGGGAAGGGAGTTGAGTTTATGAGCGCCACCGACGAGAAATTGTCCACCAATCCTCCAACGATAGATTTTGATCTCGATGCGCTGCGCGCGCGATATCGCGAGGAGCGCGACAAGCGGATGCGCCCTGATGGCAACGATCAATATATCGAAACCAAGGGCGACTTCGGCCGCTATGTGGACGATCCTTACGTCGCGCCAGGGTTTGCGCGGGACCCGATAAGCGATTCGGTCGATGTCGTCATAATCGGCGGAGGCTTCGGTGGTCTGTTGGCAGCGGCGCGGCTCCGTGAAGCGGGCGTAAAGAGAATACGCATCATCGAGAAGGGGGGAGATTTCGGCGGCACTTGGTACTGGAACCGCTATCCCGGGGCACAGTGCGACGTGGAGTCATACATTTACCTGCCGCTACTCGAGGAGACCGGCTACGTACCGCAGGAGCGGTATTCGTACGCTCCCGAGATCCTCGAACATTCGCGCCGCATCGGGGAAAAATTCGATCTATACCGCGACGCCTGCTTCCAAACCCAGATAAAGGAGCTGACCTGGAGCGAAGAAGAAAGTCGATGGATTGTCACTACCAACCGCGATGACGTGATGCGGGCGCGATACGTCATCATGTCCAGCGGTCCGCTCAATCGGCCAAAGCTCCCAGGCATCCCCGGAATCGAGACCTACAAGGGTCACACGTTCCATACCAGCCGATGGGACTACAACTACACTGGGGGAGACACGACCGGAAATCTGCACAAGCTATCGGACAAGCGCGTTGCGGTGATCGGCACCGGCGCGACCGCGGTTCAGTGCGTGCCGTACGTCGCGCAGTATGCTCAGCATCTTTATGTCTTTCAGCGAACTCCGTCGTCGGTCGATGAACGCATGAACAAGCCGACCGATCCGGAGTGGGTCAAAACCCTGACGCCCGGATGGCAGAAGCGGCGCATGGATTTCTTCAACGCCGCAGTCAATTTCACCGACCTCTCTCATGGCGGCAAAATCGAGCCGGACCAGGTCGGCGATGGTTGGACCGACATAGATCGCTATCGACGCGAGTTGGGCGCGCTAAAGTTTGATCCCACCGCTTCAATCGAAGAGCGCGAGCACCTGATGATCGAACTGGCTGATTTCCGCAAGATGAACCAGATTCGCGCCCGGGTTGATGCGGTTGTCAAGGACAAGACAACCGCCGAGGCGCTGAAGCCTTGGTACCGGTTGTTCTGCAAGCGCCCGACATTCAACGACGAATACCTGCCGACCTTTAATCGACCGAATGTGACGCTGGTTGATACGCGCGGACGGGGGGTCGAACGCATCACGCAGAATGGCCTCATGTTCGATGGTGTCGAGTATGAAGTCGATTGCATCATCTTCGCGACAGGTTTCGAAGTCGGGACGGCCTACACCCGGCGCGCGGGCTTCGAAGTGTATGGGCGCGGCGGAAAGTCGCTGACCGAGCACTGGAGCGGTGGTCCAAAAACGCTGCATGGCTTCTACAGCAGCCGGTTCCCGAATCTCTTCCACATGGGCATTACGCAAAACACGGTGACCGCGAACTTTCCGCACATGCTCCAGGACCAGGCGCGTCACATTACCGAGGTTGTTCAGCACGCGAAGAGATCAGAGTCGCGAGTCATTGAACCCTCTGACGAAGCCGAAGCGCAGTGGTGCGAGACTATCGAGCGAACTGAGTCAAAGAATCGCGATTATCAACTCGAGTGCACTCCGGGCTACTACAATAATGAAGGGCAACTAGATAAAGGTCCCGGCTTCGTAGGTGGACTGTACGGCGGCGGCCCAATTGAGTTCCAGAAGATCGTTGATGAGTGGCTATCGAATGGCGAGATGAAGGGATTGAAGTTCGATTGACGACGGAATAGCGGAACCCTCGCTTGCACCGTTACTTATTTCCGACTGGTATGCGACAATCGTGCTCAAGCCACGGAACGATGAGTGCTCAGAATCTTCATTGTGACTGGGAGAATGGCTGCACGCGTTGGCCATCTATTGCGGCTTCCCCCAGGTTAACGGCGATCAGATCGCCTGCAGCGATTCCACTGGTCGCCTCCACCGCGTATCCGTTATCGTAGCCGAGGGTCACCGGCGCCAGATGCACTGTGTTGTTGCGGACCAGCGGCGCAAACACCTTGCCATCTCTGAAGACCAGCGCATCATCCGGAATCAATGGGGCGAAAACAGATAGTTTCACGCTCAGTGACATCATACCGTACATTCCCGGGTAGAGTTGGTCATCCGGATTTGGAAGATCGACTTCGACCAGCATCATTCGCGTGGTGGGGTCGAGCGCCAGTGGATGGCGGCTGATGCTCCCTTTGAAGGTTCGGCCTGGATACTGCTCGACGGTCACCGCCGCAGGCTCTCCGTCACGAATGGAGCTCGCGATGTTCTGTGGAACGCTCGCGTAAACGCGCAACGGCTGCAGTGTAGCGAGCGTTACCATTGGCGTAGCGGTAAGGCTCATGTGGCTCAACAGCTCCATTTGCGCCGGTGTCGTTGTCTGAGCGATGAGCGCCCCAGGATCAAAGTAGCGCGCCGTAACAATCCCGTCGAAAGGCGCCGTTATGATTTCATACGACTGCATCGCCCGCATCTGGCGGTAGGTCGCCTCCGCCTGCAGCATCGCTCCTTGCGAGTTGTCGGCGACTTGCTGCGAGACGGCATGCGTGCGGACTAGTCGTTGGTTGCGCTGATTGGTGACCCGCTGCAGCTACAGGTTATGACGTGCATCCGCCGTTTGCTAATAACAATCGTGCTTGAAGCCGGCTACGACGTGCAACAGCGGGCCGGAGGCCGATATCTCATTCTCGGAACTCCTGCCGTTCTTCCAGTCCTAACCCCGTTTTCGCTGTCATGCGGCCTGCTAGTTATCTACTCGCTGAGTCGAATCTGCTCTTCGGGCGTCGCGGTCGGGCACGGGCTGATTAAAACAGCACCCAACATCGGCGCCAACACCGCGAGGACGAAAACGTCGCCATTTGCTACGATCGCTGCCGGACGAACGCCCGCCACGCAACCGCGCGTGCGCCAATAGAGCTGACCGGGGAGGTTCAAAATGTCGGCACAAGCAAACAAGGCAGTAGTTGTGAGGTTCGTCGAAGAGTTTATCGCCGGAATCTCGCCGTGGTGGATGAGGTCTTTTCTCCCAATCCCTCATAATCACTCCGTCTCAAGACTGGCCTACTTTTCCCAGTGGCCTTGAAGGTGCTCGCACGATGCTAAACGCTATGCGGGACGGGGCCCTTGAGATGAAGATAGAAGACTTTATCGCCGAAGATGACAGAGTCGCTGTGCGGTGGACCTTTACCGGCATCTACCGTGCAGAGCCGCGGCCCGGATTCCCAGCGCCAGGAGACAAAATCACCACCGGCTCGATGAGCTTCTATCGGGTTGTGAACGGCAAGATCGACCGAGATTGGGGCCTTGACATTGTGTCGCCAACTCACGATCCGTGGAGATCCAAGTAGGAAGTTACACCTTGGCATGAACGCTCGCTAGGCAGTCGCGTTCGCACGCAAGGGCAAAATCACATGACAATCAACACGATCACGGGTGGATGCCTGTGCGGGAAGATTCGGTACGAAGCTGATGGAGAACCGCTCATCACGGTTCGTTGCCACTGCAGAGACTGCCAATACGTTTCCGGCGGTGAACCTACGGCTGCGCTATCGATCCCAAGGAGTGCCTTGCGCGTGCACGGCGAACCACGCGTATTCCAATCGAAGGCCGATTCTGGTGTGACAGTTTTCAGATCGTTCTGTGTCAACTGCGGCACGCCGCTGTTCTCAGGCAACGAAAATCGCGAATTTATTGCGATCAAGCTCGGTTCTCTTGATGATCCGTCTAAGTTCGCGCCAGCTGGTCACATATGGACATCATCGGCCCAGCCTTGGCATCACATCGATCCCAATGCTGCTTTCGTATACTCGAAGAACTTCGGTTCCCCTTCAAATTGAGCCGCCTTGCCCTCTCAAAACCAACCACTCGCCCTGAAATTAGGGTGCTTTCGCGCCGACGTAGGTTGCCGGAGGAGTTTCGCAGGACTCGTGGCTTCAACATTAGCTCTGCCCGCGCTCATTAATCTGAAGCCTGTGCTCTCGCTACCAAGAAGAGTACTACCAAGAAAAGTTCTGTCTGAGAGTTAAGCTGCTACCTTTCTGATCTCGACTTCATAGCCGAGATTGCGCAGACGTTGAGTGAGGCGCGTCGCGGCCCGTTCGTGATCCAGGCGCAGCAGGTAAAGTGAACCGAGTTCCCGATACGGGACGGGGTCGCGCACCAAGTAGTAGGCAGCGGTTAGAATCGAAGCTGCCACCGCGATGATCGCCTTTTGGGTCCGCGCCGCGATTTGATTCTGAGAAACTGCGCGCGCAGATAGCCGTCTTTGTGACGGCAGGCGGCCCAGGCCGATTGCACCAGCACGGTCTTGAGCCAGGGCGCGCCGTTGCGCAAGGTCCGCGACTTCACCTTGCCCGCGCTTTGGTTCAGCCCCGGGCACAGGCCCGCCCACGAGATCAGGTGGCCGACGGTAGGGAAGCGCTGCATATCCACGCCGATCTCGGCCACGATTACGCTCGCCACCGTGGCGCTAACACCCGGCATGGTCACGAGCCGTTCGATGACACCACGAAAGGGTTCGAGCGCAGCCTCGATCTGCGCCTCGAACTCGGCCACGGTCTTTTCCAGCTGCTCAACCATCTCGAGGTGCTGCTTGAGCAGGAAGCGATGGTGACGGGTGACGCGACCGTGCAGGGCTTCAGCCAGGGTCTGCCGTGAAGCCGCAAGCTGCTCGCTGGCCAGCGCCGCCAGCTTGTCCGGTCTTTGCTCGCCCGCGATCATCGCCCGCGAAGGTTCTGGAAGACGCCAATATCAAGCTCGGTTCGGTAGTCTCCGACGTGCTCGGTATGAGCGGGCGGCGGATGCTTGGCAGTGGTGAAAACGACATGTTTCTCATTGCGATGAATGTGGTCGGATACAGCGACCAAGCCCTCGGCTACGGCACTATCTGGATGACTGCGTATCAGACCTACTCGCGCGGCAGACTACGCTTATCGACGCGCTCGCCTGAGATCGATCCGGAAGTACGCTTCATGATGCTGAGCGACGAGCGGGACCGTGTGCGAATGCGCGACGGCATGCGTCGATTGTCCGAGTTCAAGCAGCATGCGGCTATCGGCAAAGTTGCGGACTGGGTCGGATTTGGCAATCCGCTGGCAGCCTCTAAGGCCGTGCCGCCCAAAGACGAGCACGCGCTTGACGAGTGGATGCTTAATAACTGTTATGATTCGCAGCACGCCGCCGGAAGCTGCCGCATGGGACCAGCATCGGATCGGCGTTCCGTGGTTGATCTTGATTGCCGCGTAATCGGCCTCGCGGGTCTACGGGTAATCGATTGCTCGATCATGCCGGAGATCGTCCGTGCCAATACTCATCTCACTACCGTGATGATCGCCGAGCTTATGGCCGAACGGATCTTGAATTAGTACCTGCAGGTCAACGCTACTTACTTCTCAAGGCACACGACTCTTTTTCTTTGGTCAATCAAACACGACGTGAGAAGGGACAATCATTCCGTGCCTTTTCATTTTGACACCTTTTCGTTGCCCGGCGGCAATTGAGATTTAAACAGACGAAGGGTGCGCGCCGCGCAGAATGGCGCAGCCGACATTTGAGGAAGATAGCAGCGAGAGCAGCTAGGCAGCTGGCGAGTTCATTTTTGTTGTGGATTTATATAATTGCTAGATCGTCGCTTTTTAACAGAATCGTGCGCTAAGGTGCCCGGAAATCAAATGTACTCAAAGTCGTCGCAATGAAAACTTTTGGTCAGGTACTCAGGGACGCTCAGAAAAGGGCAGGACTGACGCAGCGTGAACCTGCGGCTCGCCTGAAACGCGAGGACGGGCGTCCGGTTGATCCTCCGTATCTGAACGCCGTCGAGCACGACCATCGCTATCCGCCCGAGGACTTCACTATCGAGCAGATGGCCAAGATTGTCGGCATCTCGGCGGATGTGCTGTACTTTCATGCGAACCGCCAGCCGCCCGACGTCAAGACCGAGGCCGATCTGGAACGGGTCGAAGCCGCATACCGCGCGTTCCGCAAGGCGCTGGGGGTGAAATTACCGATTGGCAAGCGAAAATGAAGTTGCTTCGCGATCCGCTCGGACGTCCGATTCCGCGCCTTTACTTCGAAGGAGACGAACTGGACGTTGAATGCGAGCAGTTCGTGCAGAACCACATGGACCGCCATGCGGGCGGCTTCCGACTTCCCATTCCGACCGATGAGATCGTGCGCATGATCGAGATAGAATCCGAAGATCTCGACATGCTCGCCGAGCTCCCTGAAGGGGAAGAAGGACATACCGACTACCTTTTCCAGCGGCCCCCCGACGTGATGATCTCGAATCGGCTTTCTGAACAGCGCTATGAGAATCGACTTCGCTTCACGCTGTGCCACGAATTTGGCCATTATGCCGACTTCCGGATTATGCCGCGTTTTTCACAGGCTCAGTATGGCTCACGGGCGCGAGGGTGAGATGTCGGCGTAATCAGAGCCCTTCGAGGAAGGCAACGAAGCCCGGTGCGCCATCGAGATCAGCCCAGATTTGGCGGGGATTCGTCTATTTTGTAATCCGGCGCTAGGTCAGGCCGGCGGGCAGTTGTCGCGGATGAAGGCGCGGTAGAATGTGCTCATCTCGTAATAGTTCTCCTGAACGCGAAGCAGGCGCGCATAACGCTCGGCTTGTTCTGCTGTGAATTCGCCGCTGCGCCGATGCTCCTCCGTCCAGTATTTTGCCAGCGCGCCGAATTCGCTCGGCGGCAAAAGCGAACCGATCGGTATTCCATCCAGGTGGTCATGCAAAGCATCGAAGATGTCGTGCCAACCGCCAACGACACCCGGCCTCCACGGTGCACCAGGCACCGGAAGATCACCACCCAACTCGGACGAGCGCTCGCTGTATGCGAAATCGGATGCGAAGTGTTGCGTGAACACCATACGCGTTTCGCCTTTGACCTCGCAGAGTTCGAATTGAAACCAGCTCTCCTGACTGCCGTTGCCCCCTCTGTCGTGTCCCGGTCCGCCGCTGAAACGAATCAGGCGCGGCGGGTCGATCGCGACCACGTGGCCGGCAAAATCCGGCTCGGTCCCACCGAACGCATAAGCACCACCGGCTTTGAGTTCGATCGAGCCAGAAATGAACCAGGCGCTCAGCTCCCTGGGATCGGTGATCGCGCGCCACAGGCGCTCGATCGGGTGAGGGTAAGTGCGCACATATTCCATCGTCCATCGGTCGATGAAGCGCGGAAGGTCATCGTCTTTTATCTTTCGCATTTTTGCCCTCTCTTTTCTTCATTCGTTCGAGGTGTACGCCCAGCCGGTCGAAGCGTTCGCGGCAGAGATCGATCTGCGCCTCAGTCCATTGTCGCACCTGATCCAAGCGCGCGGCATTCAGCTGGTAGATTCGCGACTGCGCTTCAGCGCGATACGTAATCAGCCCGCTGTCGCGAAGAACTTTCAGATGCCGTGACACGGACGGCCCGGCTATTTGGAAGCGGCTGGCGATGTCGCCGGCGTTGCGTTCGCCCGCGGCCAGCAAGGCGACGATCTCGCGCCGCGTCGGGTCCGCCAAGGCTTCAAAAACATCCATTGCCATCATATCTAGCTGGTATGCTATATAGAAGTCAAGCTAACAAAGAGAATGTCCATATCGTCGACCGGGCCCCAGCGGGCAAGGCTGTTACGGCAAGTCTCCGTCGTGAGTCGAAAGTCAGAGGAGCAGAAATCGGCAGCGGTTTATGCCGGTATCCCGATCCGGCGCGCACGATCTCAGAGGGCTCAAGCGAGGAAAACGCGGCATAATCCTGGCGTCGGCATAAGGTGCACAGCCACTTTCATGCTCCGCCGTGGAGAACGCAAAGACCCGCCAGACCGCCGACCCGCCGAGCCATCCTGACCTATCATCGTCATGAATTATGGAATTTAAGAATTGTGAAATATCGGGACTATGCTGCCGATTAAGCGGTGCCATTCCTCCCCTCTCGACGGTGCCGCACGAGACTCCAACGAAGTAGGTGGCATCATGGACGAGGACAAGAAATCGAAGAATCAAAAGCTCGGCTGGACATTTGAAGAGCTGGCGAACAGCCTCAGCGTGTCTGTTCCGTTCCTGCGGCTCGAGGTGAAGCGCGGGCGTCTCAAGGCGCCGCGCGTCTGGGGCGTCGAGTGGTTCTGCTGGACAAATAGGTCCAACGATATTTGGCCGAGGCGAGTGATCGGGCTGCTTAGTCCAGCGCCGCGGAGAAATCGGCACGAGCATTTACAAACGGGGCGGCGTCTACTGGTACAAATTCCGATTCGAAGGGCAGACGATTAGAGAATCGGCGAAAACCGATTCAAAAAGGGTCGCAACGGAAGCTGAGCGCGCACGCCGGCGTAATCTTGAGCTGGGGATAAACGGACTCGCGAAAGTCGAACGTCCCTTGTTCCCAATCGCTGCGAAAAACTGGCTAGCGAAGAAGACAAACCCAACGGCAACGGCTTCAAGGTACTACCGACAGTATGTCGGTAAGCTCATCGGCTATTTCGGCAATCGATTGATCTCGGACATCACGGCTGAAGATGTGGCCGGTCTGCAGAAGCTGCGCAATTCCAAGGGGCTCTCCGGGCGGCACGTGAATGCCGAGGTGGGTACGCTACGAGCGATTTTGCGCTACTACGGCGCTGGGCACGGATTTCGGGTCGGGCTGACCATGCTGCCGCAGCGGTCGGACGTGCGACGAGCCTTGAGCCGGGAGGATGAACAGCGTCTGACATCGGCGATCTCAGAAAGTCCCTCGCCGTCACTCTATCCCTTCTTCATCTTGAGCCTTGATGCCGGTCTGCGACCATCGGAAACGCGTTCCCTTCGGCTCTCTAACCTCAAGGTGACTTGGAAGAACGGTGTCATCTCAGAAGGCGAAATCGTTGTCGGACGCTCGAAGACGGATGCGGGCACCGGGCGGGCCGTGCCACTGACGCACCGGGCCTGTGGGGCGTTGAGCCAATGGCTGATCCGCTTTCCGCGGTCAAGCGCCGATAAGTTCGTGTTCCGCTTCCATCGCGTGGCTCTTGCGGGCAACCAGCGCCTGCCCCACATCTACGATGTCCAGCTCGACCGAGCGATGGGCGAGTCGAGCTACCGTACAGCCTTCGAAACGGCCTGTCGGAAGTCGGGGATCGCCCTCAGGTTCTATGACGCCCGGCATACCTTCCTAATCAGGCTGGCCGAAAATCCCGCCGTCTCGGAGGAGACGATTCGCCAACTCGCGGGGCATGTCAGCCCACGAATGCTCAGTCGCTATGCTCATATTCGCGTCCAAGCCCGTCGTGACGCCATTGCGGGCTCGAAATCGGCAACGAAGGGTCGATTTCAGTCGATCGCGACCAAGATGGGGCACATTAATAGGACACAATCGCGGAATGCGCCCAAAGGCACTTAGGATTGGCTCCCCGGGCCGGATTCGAACCAGCGACCCGACGGTTAACAGCCGTCTGCTCTACCGACTGAGCTACCGGGGAGCACTCACGACGCTCTCGGAATCCCCTTTCGTATCCGCACCGGCGCGCGAAATCAAGCAACGGTGCGCGCTCCATCTTCGCGGGACCGGCGACTCGAATCAATGAGCGCCGGATGCGCGTAGCGCCTTATCCTGGATCGTCGCCATCGCCTTCACAGTATCCGCGACTGACTTGGCCGGCAGCACTCCCGCGAGGCCCGAGAACAGCGGATTCGACGACGCAGCCGAGTTGGCTTCGAGCATTCCCCACAGAGCGAACCGGAGCCCGATACTGACGAAGACTGGCGCGCCGCTCGAATATCCGGGCGCCGTGCCGCCATCGAGCAGCGCCAAATCCTGAACGCCTGCCCCCACCACCTCGGTCTCGGCGGGAATCGGAACGGAGACGTGGCCAAAGCGCGCCAGTGCCTCGAAGCGCTTATTGACGATACCAACAGTCGCGGCCGTCAGATAATAAATCTGCGCACCCGTCTCCGGCCGCGAATACGGATCGTCAGCGCCAAGCACTGAGCTCAGCGCGATCGGCGCGATACTCGCTTCGGCCGGGCTGAACGGCACCGCGGCGACGTCGATTTTCGAATTCTCGGGATCGAGCACCCACTTGTTTTCGGGAGGCAGCGCCTCCTCGCGCATCGCGCCGCTGCGACGATCCTCAACGCTAAGCATCAGGCCAGTGCGCGGATGTCCGCCGTCGTCGAGCAGATTGTGATGCGTCGTCACGAGGTAGACGAACGACTGGCCCGGCACGGCTTGGCTTGGCACCGCGACGAAGAACGCCGTGCCGATTTGAACCTGGCGGCCGCCTTGATGCGCAACGATACCGGCGACATTGCGCAGTGTTTGTGCCGCGACTTCAGCGCCGCGCGCATGACCGACGGGTACCATCGCGACGGCAAAAGCGGACGCGGTGATTACCAATCGCCAAACGATCGATCGATAGGAACGAGAAAATTTTTGCACGGCTGAGCAGCATAGCAGAGCTATCCCGCCATGTAAGTCAGGGGGCCAAAAGACCGGCTTGGTCCCCAACTCAGCAGGGATTGATTCCTGCCCCTCGCTCCAGCATCAACGATTCCTCGAATCGAGCGCCTACCAGCGCTCGCGGCCACCGCGTCCTCGATCGCCGCCACCGTAGCCTCCCCCGCCGCCCCCACCACGACGATCACCACCTCCGCCCCCGCCGCCGCGTGGACCGCCGGTGCTGCGCGCCTCATCAATCTTTATCTTGCGGCCTTTGAGGTCGGTGTCATTGAGGTTCTGTATCGCGCTGGCCGCCTCGCTGGCATCGGCCATCTCGACGAAGCCAAACCCACGCGACTGTCCGGAAAACTTGTCGGTCACCACGACCGCGGTTTCGACCTTGCCCGCCTGTGCAAACAGGTCGGCGAGCTCCTGCTGAGTAACAGAATAGGCGAGATTGCCTACGTACAACTTGGTGGGCATCAAGCACTCCTTCAAACCTTCGTCCGGATGCTCCAAACCGGCGACCCTGCTGCCTGAAACGGCTCTGGGATCTACGAGAAAGGTGGCGTCCGTGCGTATTGCTCTTTCGAGCGTAACCGCGCCGTTTCGTGGAGTAAAGCTCGATCCGAAAGCGTCGCTGAAGTCACACTTTTGAGTAATCTACTGACACCCCGAATTCATCGCGACCGCTCCAGGAGCGGCCGCAGGAATTCGCGGAGATATCGATTGACGAGATCCGGTTTCTCCTGCTGCACCCAGTGGCCGGCATCCGCGATGTACCTGATCGCAAAGTCGTCCGTGAAGAGCGCTTCCATCCCGTAGGTCAGTTCCTTGCCGAGCGCAAAATCCTGCTCGCCCCAGATAACGAGGGTCGGTGCTCCGATCTTCTTATCGATCCAATCGCTTTCGCCTGAACGCGACGTGAGTCCGGCGCGGAGATTGGCGCGATAGTAGTTGAGCGCGGCCGTTATCGAATATGGATTGCGAAAGGCAGCGCGAAAGTACTCCATGTCCGCATCGCTGAAAGCGTCCATCGCCACCGCCTTGTGGCGAATGCTGCGCTCGAGGATCGCGAAGTTGCACGCGCGGAACAGCGCCTCGGGGAGCGCGGGCAGCTGGAAGAAAAGCATGTACCAGCTCCGCAGCATCTGGCGCGGATTGCGCCGGAGCTCCTCGCCGAGGCGCCGCAGATGCGGACAATTCATCACGACCAGGCGCTCGACGATTCCGGGACGCATCAGCGCCGTCGCCCACGCGACGCCGCCGCCCCAATCGTGGCCGACTATTACTGCGCGCTTGCGGCCGAGTGCTGTGATCAGTTGCGCAACGTCGCCGACCAGCTTGTCGAGCGAATAGTTGATTTTGCCGCGCGGCGCATCGGTCTCGCCGTAACCGCGCATCTCGGGCGCCACGCAATCAAAGGAATCGGAAAGCGCGCGGAGCTGATGACGCCACGAGTACCAGCATTCCGGAAAGCCGTGGAGCATCACGACCAGCGGCGCAGCGCTCGAACCGCATCGTGCGACGCGCATGTTGAGTCCGCTCGACAAGCGATATTTCTCGAACCACCAGGGATTACCCATGGGTTCTCTCCCAAGAGAAAAGCCGCGCCCGAAGTGAACGCGGCTTTCGTTCGTGCGAATCGTTTTGCCTAGGCGGCGACCTTGGTCGTCCCCTGCATGGCCGGCACGTCCGGATTGCAGATGTAACGAATCTTCGGCAATGACACGTCGGCCACCGCGAAGCTCGCCGAGATCGGATTGGCGAGGCGGAGGCTCGAGCCGCAGTGGAAGGCGTCCGTATCGAGCAGCGCGACGCGCGACTTGCCGCGCTCACCCTTGGAGAAGGTGAACTCGGGATCGACCTGCACGACGACCAGCTTGCCGTCGCCCTTGTTACGGGCGAGATGCATGCTCGCGATGTACTGGATATCGCCGCCCGAGATCGCGTCGCGATCGAGCAGTTCGCACTCGAGCACGGGGCGGCCCTCAAGGCTCGCGCGGCCGACGATCCGATCGTGGCGCAGCTCGAGTTTCACCTCGCCCTGCTTAATCGGATATCCCCAGCGGCTCGCGAGCGCCTTACCCGCGTCCTCGTTGTTGCAGATGCTCGCGAGCACGAAGCCGCGCGGACGCACACCGGTGCGGCCTGCGACGCGCAGTTCAGCAACAGCGAAAGCGCCCCATGGGCTGTCGGGGTACGAGACAACATTGAAGATCGCGTACGCCGGAATAGCAGGATGCATCGTCTTCGGAATCAGCGCATCTGCCGGGTCGTCGTCGATTTCGATATGCAATTCCAGGATATTGGCGCCCTTCAGCGTCAGCTCTTCGGTCTTGTAACCATCGATGGTCGAGACCCACTCGCTCCACGCGTTTGTATTGAGGGTTCCGAAGCGCGGCGGCATCAACGGCCTCCCGCGGCGACAGCCGCAGTGTCGGTGCTTCCCTGGAAATGCGGCATTACTTCTTTCGCGAAGAGGCGCAGACTCTCGAGCACCTTCTCCTGCGGCACGGTCTCAAGTGCATTCAGCAGGAAGTTCACGCGGTCCACGCCGACCGCCTCCCACTTCTTAAGCTCGCGCGTGATGCGTGCCGGGTTGCCCATCGCGATTCCCTCGGGCGCACCGGATTCGTCGCCGGGCCCTGCAGCGTCGCGACGAAGCGAAGGGAGCAATCCGAGCGAGGGGTACGACTTGGTCGGATACGCTTCGCGCGCGGCGAGAAGCTGCGCGGCCAGATAGTTGAACACTCCCGTGAGGCGCTTGCCAACCTTGACGCCTTCGGCGTCATCCTCGTGGCAATAGAGGAAATTCACTGTAGAGACCGATTCGTTGATGAATTCGCCGACCGGGTCGCAGTTCCGAATGATCTTGCGGTAGCGCTTGACCTTCTCTTCCTGCTCGGCGAAGCCGCCGAACGTGAGGCCGAGGCTGCCCATCCCGCGCTCTGCGGCGTCGATTTCGGTGCCCGGGCTGGTGACGGCGACCCACATCGGCGGATGCGGCTTCTGATAAGGCTTCGGCACGATCGTGCGGGTCGGCATCGACCACGATCGTCCCTGGTAGGAGAAGCGCTCCTGCGTCCACATCTTCGGCAGGCAGTGCACGAACTCGTCCCAGGTCTTCTTGGTTTCGTCGGGATTGGCGCGGAAGCCACCGAGCTCGGTCCAGGTAGCCGAGCGCCCAGTGCCGACTTCGAGCCGTCCGCCGGAGAGGATATCGAGCACCGCGGTGCGCTCCGCAATTTTGATCGGGTGATTGAATTCGGGCACGCAAACCACGATTCCGTGGCCGACGCGCATCTTCTTCGTGCGCATCGCGCAAGCGGTGAGGAAGAGTTCGGGCGCCGGGCAGTGCGAGTATTCCTCGAGGAAGTGATGCTCGACGGCCCACACGGAGTCGAAGCCGAGTGAATCCGCCAAGGCGACCTGCTCAAGGCAGTTGTCGTAAACGGTTTTTTCGGTCTCACGTCCCCACGGCCGGGGCACGGAAATTTCGTAGAAGATGCCAAATTTCATGGGGTTTCACCTCCGTTGGATGGCGCTCCAACTAACCGCTCGTTTAGCGCATCCAGCGGGCAAGTGAAAGTCCCGCGAAAACCGAAGCGAGGCCGCACGAGCGAAATTGATGGCTGATTGCGGCTTCAAAATCTTAACATGACTGTAATCAACATTGAGATCGCTCGATCTGACTTGACATATGTTGATTCAGGAGCTACCAAGGAGATCGCGCCCTTATCCCACTCCGAGGTTGCCATGATGAGCAAGGAACAGACTCCGCGGTCATCGCTGAACTGCGCGCCGGCCAGGCCAGAGCTGGTCGATGTCGCCGAACCAAACCTGCTCCGCAATATTTTCCCCTACCATGCAGTGCCGAAAGTCATCTTCGATGGCGTCGTCGAGCAGCTCGACCCCGCGCCCGACTTCTTCATCACCGACACCACCTTCCGCGACGGCCAGCAGGCGCGTCCGCCGTACACCGTCGCGCAGATCGTCGCGATGTACGAGATGCTGCATCGGCTCGGCGGGCCGCGCGGCATCATCCGCCAGTCCGAGTTCTTCCTCTATTCCAACGTCGATCGCGACGCGGTCCGGCGCTGCCAGGAGCTTGGTTACGAATTTCCCGAAGTCACCGGATGGATACGCGCGGTGAAGGCCGATTTCAAACTGGTCAAGGAGATGCACCTCGCAGAGACCGGCATCCTGACCTCATGCTCCGACTATCACATCTTCCTGAAGCTCAAGCGCACACGGCGCCAGGCGCTCGAGGATTATCTCGAAATCGTGCAGGCGGCGCTCGACGCCGGCATCCGCATCCGATGCCATCTCGAAGATGCCACCCGCGCCGATTTCTACGGCTTCGTCGTGCCCTTCGTTTCGCGGCTGATGGAGTTGAGTGCGGCGAGCCGCATCCCCATCAAGATTCGCCTTTGCGACACGCTCGGTTTCGGCGTGCCGTATCCAGCAATCGCGCTGCCGCGGAGCGTTCCCAAGCTGATCGCGGGTCTTCGGCGCGAATGCGGTGTGCCGCCGGAGTGCCTCGAATGGCACGGGCACAATGACTTTCACAAAGTGCTCGCCAACGCGACCGCGGCCTGGCTCTACGGATGCATGTACGCGAACGGCACGTTGCTCGGCTACGGCGAGCGCACCGGCAACCCGCCTCTCGAGGGCTTGGTGATGGATTACGTGTCGCTTAAGGGCGACACCAACGGCATGGATCTCTCCGTCATCAGCGAGATCGCGTCGTATTTCGAAAATGAAATCGACTACCGCATCCCGCCCAATTACCCGTTCGTCGGCCGCGACTTCAACGTGACACGCGCGGGTATCCACGCCGATGGTCTCCTGAAGGACGAGGAGATTTACAACGTCTTCGATACAGCGAAGATTCTGCGTCGCCCGCCGCGTGTCGCCGTCGACAAGACTTCGGGCACAGCGGGAATCGCATGGTGGATCAACTCGTCCCTCGGGCTTTCGCGCGATCGCCAGGTCGACAAGAAATCCGCCGAGGTACAGAAGGTCGCCGAGTGGGTCGATGGGCAGTATGCGGAGGGCCGCACCACGTCGATTTCCGACCAAGAGATGATGACGCAGGTGAGGTGCGCGATGCCAACGCTCATTGCCGCGCGCGAGGCCGATCAGGTTTCGGCGTCGGCGAGATGAAGATCGCGGCCGCGCCGCTCGCCGCCGAGCGCGACGACGATTGCGGCGCCGATCGTGACCAACGCGCCTACGATCGCGAGCGCAGTCGCATAGCCCATCTTCTCCGCCATCAGCGCCTCGACGAACGCGGCGTTGGCCGCGAGCAGCACGCCAATTTGATAGGCGAGGCCTGAGAAGAGCCCGCGGACTTCCGGCGGCGAGAGTTCCGTCAGATGCGCCGGCACTACGCCCCACGCGCCCTGGACCATGAACTGCATCAGGAACGCCCCGAATGCCAGTAGCGCGAGCGAACGCGGGAAAATCCAGAGCGGGACGATTAACGCGGCAAGAATCACCGCCGCCGCCATCGCGTGCCGCCTCCCAATCTGGTCCGATAAGTAACCAAATGCGAGTCCGCCAAGAATCGCACCGCAGTTGTAGATGATCGCCATCGTCGCGACCGCACGCGCGTCGAGCCCCCGCTGGAGCTTGAGAAACGTGGGATACAGATCCTGCGTGCCGTGCGAAACGAGGTTCATCATCGTCATCAACACGACCAGGTAAAGGAAGAGGCGCAGGTTCGAGCGGATCGCCTTCTTGATCGCCTGCACATCGGGGCGCGTTCGCTCCCACGTTTCCGACTCCGGCACCTTCGTCCTGATATAGAGCGTCAACAGCGCGGGCACGCCGCCGAGTAGGAAGAGCGCGCGCCATCCGAAGTGCGGATAGACGAAATAGAAGGCCGCTGCCGCAAGCAGATAGCCGACGGCATATCCCTCTTGCAGAAGCCCGGAGAAAAATCCGCGCAACCGCGGTGACACCGCTTCCATGGCGAGCGACGCGCCGACCCCCCACTCACCGCCCATGCCGATGCCGTATAGTGCGCGCAGGAACAGGAACCATCCGTAGCTCGGCGCAAGGCCGCTCAGCATCTCGACGAGCGAGTAGAAGACGACATCGATCATCAGCGGCACGCGCCGACCGTAGCGATCTGCGAGCCATCCAAATATGAGCGCGCCTACTGGTCGCATCGCGAGTGTCGCCGTAATTGTGAATGCCAAGTCGGCGACCGATCGGTTAAACTCCTTCGCGATCGTCGGCAGCACGAACACGAGCACGAAGAAGTCGAATGCGTCGAGCGTCCAGCCAAGGAAACTCGCGAACAGCGTATGCGCGGCCTCGATGGGCGTGATCGAGCGCTCGGCGGTTTTCAGAGTGCGCGCGGCTTCTGGCTCGCGATCCATGGCTCGCGATCAATAGTCGATGCGTCGTGGCGAAAAAAGCACTGGCCAGAGCGAGGACCGGGGAAACCTTCCGCGCGGAGGGAGCATCTGAAAGATGAGTGAAGCGGAACCTTGCGAAGCGGCGAGTTGAAAGCACCGTTCGCAGGGTCGATGATCTAATTAAGACCGCTCGTTTGCTCCAGGAGGCATAATGATATGAAGTCCATCATTTCAATCTCCGCCGCCGCCGCTCTGCTGTTAGCATTCGCGATGCCCGCGATCGCGGGATCTGCAGGTTTGGAGCGCCCGGCGTTTCATACGCCTTACCAGCGAGAGGAAGTTCTCACCGCACTCGAAGACGCATCCGGACCTGCGCGGGTCGCGGCGCAGGAGAACAAGGATCATCCGCCGTTTATCAACCGCAGCTATGAAATCGATTCGCTGATCCGCAAGATAAAAGTCGGCGAACCGGTCAGCCAGGAAGAAGTGAATCGTGCTCTGACGCCGATCACTATCCATTAGAGCAAGGGGCGCGGACGCTGCCGTCCGCGCTCTTAATCCTCTTCTCGCGCGGATTGAATGAGGAGCTTTCAATGCGAGATAGAGCTAGAATCGTGCGCGTAGATCGCGCAGTGCGGCAGGCGCTCGGGTGTTCAACGGCATCAAGGTCATCGACGCTGACGGCCACGTCATGGAGCCCAACGAGCTCTATGATCAGTACATCGATCCGAAGTTCCGCACCGACCTCGAAGAGCTGAAGCAAGCCGCCGCCACGCGCGCCTCGAAATACTTCTTCGGCTTCTTTCATCAACTGAACACCGGGCGCCCGCTCGGCATCGTCGATCTTAGAAATCCTCTCGTTCGCTCCGGACGCCGGCCGCATGGCGAGATGCCGAATCCGCGGGGCGGTTTCGATCCCCACGTGCGCATCGGCGATATGGATCGCGAGGGGATCGACGTGGCGGTGTTATTCGCGACGGTGGTGACGAGCTTCTGCGCGCTCAAGAGCGTCGATTTCGAAGTTGCGATGATCCGCGCTTATCATCGATGGATCGCCGACTACTGCGCCGCTTATCCGCATCGGTTGAAGGCGGTGGCGGTCCTGCCGATGCGCGCTCCGGAGCGCGCCATCGAGGAGCTGCAGCGCGTCGCGAAGGAGCCGTGGGTGGTGGGCGCGTATCTGTCGGCGCACGTCGAGGACAAGCTGCTGGACCATCCGGCGTTCCATCCGATCTGGCAGGCACTCGTCGACGAGGATCTGCCAGCATGCTTTCACGGCGGCACGGCGCGCCCGCCTTACGGCCTCGGCACGTTCGAGATGGGCAATAATCTTTTTATTCAGCACGCGGCGACAAATCCGTTCGAGATGATGCGCGGGGTCGCGGCGTTCATAGGGGGTGGCGTGCTAGAAATCTTTCCGCAACTGCGCGCGGCCTTTTTCGAAGCAGGCGTCGGATGGCTACCGTTCTGGATGGAACGGCTCGACGAGCATTACGAGCTGATGCCCGACTACACGCCCTTCCTGCATCGGAAGCCATCCGCGGTAATCCGCTCGGAGAATTTCTTCATCTCGTGCGATCCCGACGAGGCTGCGCTGCCGTATGTCGTGAGCGTAGTCGGCGCCGAGCATATCCTCTACGCATCCGACTATCCGCACTTCGACGGCCGTTTTCCGCATACGGTGAGCCTCACTGCGGGCCGCGCCGAGTTCCCGCCCGTGGTGCAGCGCAAGATCCTGCACGAGAATCCGACGCGACTTTACACGCGGCTGAAGTAGATGAAGTTTCGCCTGTCAACGATCGTTGCGATTGCCTTCGCACTGACAATAGGAGGGAGCGCCACGCCCGGTCCGATGTTCTAAATCCCGCGCAGGTTAGCGACGAGGCAACACGGTCGGACCGCATACGTCGCAAGACATATCCCCGATTGGCTCAAACAATCATGCGGTTCCTTGCTCGCGGCCTCCGCTCGACGAAATCGAAACCGGTCGAAAAGTTCGATCGCGAGGAAATCAGCGGCCTAATGAGTCCTCTCCGCGTAGCATAGATTGAAATTCTTGCGACCGCCTGTTTGGAGGATGGCCTCCAGCCGCATCGGCCGCCGTGGCCGTCATTTCGATTCGTTTCGTGAAAGGTCTCGGCAGAGGATTCCAAAGAAGGAAAACGCTCGCGATCCTTCTTGCCAAGCGACGCGCAGCCATGCAGGCGGACCCGCCTTGACTGCCATTTGGGGCGGTTCGTATAGTGGCTTTGGGAGCGCACAAAACGCCCACGTGGTCTGATTTATCCGACGCCTGCGATTGTCTACCAATGAAACGACGGGAAGAAATGACCTTCTGGGAGCGGCTCTACCTGCCGGAAATTCTAAAGGGCGTCGCGATCACCAACTACCACATGATGCGGAACCTCGCGCTCCACACCGCGCATTTGTTCGGTCTTGCCAAGGATAAAAGGGCGACCACCACCACGCAGTATCCCGAAGAGCGCAAGCATTATCCCGACAACTTCCGCGGCAGCCACCGGCTGACGCTTCGCGAAGACAGTTCTGTCCGCTGCACCGCGTGCTTTCTCTGCGCCACCGCCTGCCCGGCTCAGTGTATTTATATCGAAGCGGGCGAAGCGCCCGATCCGCAGGTCGAGAAATATCCGGTACGCTACGAGATCGACACGCTTCGCTGCATCTATTGCGGTCTCTGCGTCGAGGCCTGCCCCTGCGACGCGATTCGCATGGATACCTACGTGCATCCGCGCATTTGGGGCTTCGACCGCAAGGATTTCGTCGAGACCAAGGAACTGCTGATGCATCGCTCGCGCGTACTCGCCGAGAAAGGCCGCGAGGGCAACATGGACGAGATGCAGACTTGGTACAAAGAGCAGGATGCGGCCGTTTACAATCCGATGCGGCCCGAGCTCAAGAGCTACACCGAGCGCGATCGTCCGAGTCATCTGCTCAAAGAACCCGAGCTGA
Source organism: Candidatus Binataceae bacterium (assembly GCA_030038355.1). Classification (GTDB taxonomy): domain Bacteria; phylum Desulfobacterota; class Binatia; order Binatales; family Binataceae; genus JASHPB01. The sequence continues at coordinate 54,612 of JASHPB010000023.1, read as the reverse complement.
ACGAGCTGCCCGTGATCGACCGCCGCGCCGCCAGCGGAAAATAGATTCATCGATGACGCGGGTGACTATCGGGCTCTGCCTCGTCTCGCTCGTGCTGTTGTTCATTGCCTATGCCAAGGGCGTGGGCGTGATTCACGGCGGCAGCGTGCTGAGCCACATGTACTGGGCCACCGGAGCGCTAACCTTCGCCGCGCTCGCAATTTTCATCGCGGTGGCGCATCTGGCTCGCGCCGAGCGGATGATCCGTGAGCTCCGCGCGCTATGCGCCCGCAACGGCATACCCTACGGCGAAGATTAAGTTGTATAGTTGAACTTCCAGAAGGCGCGACCGATGCGCCGGCGGAGGAATCACACATGAGCCAAATCGAAGCGGCCCGCAAGGGCGTCATCACCCAGCAGATGCTCGAAGTCGCCGAGGATGAGGGCCTCGCGCCAGAGCAAATCCGCGCGTTGGTCGCGAGCGGCGAGGTCGTAATCCCGCACAACATCCATCACGAGTTCCGCGCGATCGGAATCGGCAAGAAGCTCCGCACCAAGGTCAACGCCAATATCGGCGCGTCGAATTTCCATCAACTGGTCGACGAGGAAGTCGCCAAGCTCTACACGGCGGTACGCTTCGGCGCCGACTCGGTGATGGATCTCTCGACCGGCACTGACCTCGATCAGATTCGGCAGGAGATTCTCTCGCGCTGTCCCGTGATTCTCGGCACCGTGCCGATTTACCAGCTCGGCTCCGAACGCTCGATCATGGACATGGATGCGGAGCACTTCCTTGAGGTGATCGAGCGGCAGGCGCGGCAAGGCGTCGACTACATGACGCTGCATTGCGGTGTCACGCGCGAGACGGTCGCGCGCCTTCGCGGCCATCAGCGGATCGAGGGCATCGTATCGCGCGGCGGCTCGATTCTGGCCGCCTGGATCGAGCGCACCGGCAACGAGAATCCGCTCTACGAGTATTACGACAGGGTCTGCGCAATCCTGCGCGAACACGACGTGACGATTTCACTCGGCGACGGCCTCCGTCCCGGCGCGACCGGCGATGCCACCGATCGCGGCCAGCTTGCGGAGCTGCTCGTGCTCGGCGAACTGACCGAGCGCGCGCGGGCCGCGGGCGTGCAGGTGATGATCGAAGGTCCGGGGCACGTGCCGCTAGACCAGATCGAAGCCAACGTGCAGCTCGAGAAGCGCCTGTGCGGCGGCGCACCGTTTTACGTTCTCGGACCGCTAACCTGCGACGTCGCCCCAGGTTACGACCACATCACTGGAGCGATCGGCGGCGCGATTGCAGCCGCGGCCGGCACCGATTTCCTCTGCTACGTCACACCGGCGGAGCATCTCCGGCTTCCCGATATGGACGACGTGCGCGAGGGAGTGATCGCGACGCGAATCGCAGCGCACTCGGGCGACCTCGTCAAAGGCGTGCGCGCGGCGAAGGTCTGGAACGACCAGATGTCACGCTACCGTAAGGCGCTGAATTGGGAAGGGATGTACGCGATGGCGCTGGATCCCGACAAGGCGCGCCGCTACAAGGAGACCAGCGAAGCCGCGGGCTCGAACGTCTGCTCGATGTGCGGGTCGCTCTGCTCGATCAATATCGACAACGCGGCAATTAAGTTCACCCGACGCCGCGCGATCGAAGAGGCTGAAGTTCGTGCCGCCGGCTGAGCCGAATCTCGAATACTCGGACGCGCTCAACCTCGAGCTCGAGGATCAGAACGGCGTGCGCCGGAAGCTCGCCGATTTTCGCGGCCACAACCTCGTCGTGTTCTTCTATCCGATGGACGACACGCCTGGCTGCACCGTCGAGGGCAAGGAATTCCGCGATCAGTTCGAGCAGTTCGAGGCGCTCGACACGATCATCGCCGGTGTCAGCACCGATTCTGTCGCGAGCCACCTCGCGTTCGCGACGAAGCATGCATTTCCGTTCATTCTACTTGCGGATGAAGGCGGGCGGCTCGCCGCGACAATGGGAGCACTCAAGGGATCGCGCGCCGCTCGATCCACGTTCGTCTTCGACCACGATCTCGTGCTGCGCCGCACCTTCCAGGACGTAACGCCGCGCGGTCACGCGGCGCAGGTCCTTAACTTCCTCCGCACGCTCGTCGAATCGCGGCGGATGATTGGCGGATAACCGCCACATCAGCACCGATGCGCCGTATGCGCCCCGTGGTTATAGTTGTAATTTCAAACCAACGCCGCTTAGGCGGCGCAAAGGTCGAAATCTTATGGCAAAGACCTCGAAAAACATCCTCGACGAAGCCCGCGCCAGCATCAAGCAGATCGACATCGATGAGGCGCGCCGCATGCTCGACCAGCCTGGCACCGTGCTGATCGACGTGCGCGAGCCCGACGAATGGCGCCAGGGGCATATCCCGCAGGCAATCGGAATTTCCCGCGGCTTTCTCGAGCTGCGCGTGGAAGAGAAGGTCCCGGACCACAAGACTCCGGTCATCCTGCAATGCGCGTCGGGTACGCGCTCGCTGCTGGCCGCGCGGACGCTCCGCGAGCTTGGCTACGAGAACGTCTACAACCTGACGGGCGGCTTCAACGCCTGGAAGGATCGCGGGCTGCCGTTCGTAGCAGATCGGCAGTTCAGCAACGAGGAGATCACGCGCTACTCGCGCCACTTCGTGATTCCCGAGGTCGGTGAGAAAGGCCAGGCGAAGCTGCTCGATTCCAAGGTGCTGCTGCTCGGCACCGGCGCGCTCGGTTCGCCATCATCGCTATATCTCGCCGCGGCGGGAGTGGGCACGATCGGCCTCGTCGATTTCGACGTAGTCGATCTCTCGAATCTGCAGCGGCAAATCGTCCATAGCGTCGATCGCGTCGGCACGCCCAAGACCGAATCTGCACAGAAACAAATCAACGCGCTCAACCCCGGCATCAAGGTCGTCCGCCACGACGTCCGCCTCACATCCGATAACGTGATGGACATAATTAAAGACTACGACGTGATCGTGAACTGCGGCGACAACTTCCCGACGCGATACCTGATCAACGACGCATGCGTGTTCGCGAAGAAGCCGCTCGTCGACGGCGCAATCTTCCGCTTCGAGGGCCAGGCGACTGTTTACTGGCCCGACAGGGGCGGCCCTTGCTATCGATGCCTCTATCCGGAGCCCGCGCCGCCCGACATGGCGCCATCGTGCGCCGAGGCGGGAGTGCTGGGCGCGCTGCCGGGAGTGATCGGGTCGATCGAAGCGCTCGAGGCGATCAAGATTCTGCTCGGCGCAGGCCATGCGCTGATCGGCAAGATGGTCTACTTCGACACCCTCTCCGATCGCGACTACGTGCGGATGCTCAAGATCAGGAAAGACCCGAAGTGCCCGGTCTGCAGCGAGCATCCAACGCAGACTGGTCTTATCGATTACGAAGCGTTTTGCGGGCTCGCCCCAGCTAATGGCGCCTCGGTGCATGAAAGCGCTCCTGCCGACGGCGCTTCCGCCAACGCGGCTGCGCGGTGATAACGCTCACAACCCGAAACAAATCCTGCTAGAACACGGCGGACGCTCGCGATAGCGTCCGCCGCCCGCTTTCTGGAATCATCAGGCGGCGAGGATTTCAAGGCATGGCGCTTGGACCATTTTACGTCGCGCAGAAACTCGAGCAGGGAACCGGCATGAAAGGAATTGCGCTGTTCATGCGGCACGGCGAGACCGCGTGGAATCGGGAAGGCCGCGTGATGGGTCAGAATCAAATCGACCTCGACGCCGATGGCCGCGCGCAGGTCGAGAAGGCGGTTCCATTCGCGCGGCTGATTGCACCCGAGATCATCGTCTCGAGTCCGCTCAACCGCGCGAAGCAGTCGGCCGAAATCATCGCAGCGGGCATCGGCGGTATCCCGATTACGATCGACGGGGAACTTTGCGAAGTGCGTTATGGCCGCTGGGAGGGGATGGTTTACGACCAACTGGTCAACGATCCCGACTACGCCCGCTACCGCGTCAAGCCGCTCGAGGTCCCGACCCCGGGCGGCGAGACGATGTATCAAGTGCAGGCGCGAGGCGTCGAGGCTGTGCAACGCGCGATTGCAGCCCACCAGGGCCGGCGAATCCTCTTCGTCTCCCATGGCGACATCATCCGCACCGTGCTCTGCCATTACATGGGCCTCGGACTTGAGAACTTTCGCCGCATTCGCGTCGACAACGCGACCTTCTCCGGCGTGCAGATTGCGGGCGACTTTGCCGAGATGAAGTTTCTTAACCTGCTGCCGGATCCGGGCCGCGCCTTCGTTTCCCCGTTTACCAGCCAAGGCCAGAAAGTTGAAAAGCGCTGACCGGCAGGAGTTGGCTCGATCGCGCTGACACTTGCGCACCGACTCGGTTGACTCCTTAACGCATCGCTTTACGATCTGAACCAGCGAAACCCGTTAGCAGTCTCGACCGCGCGTTGGGAGCGGGCCCGGAATGTGGATTGTTCAACTAGCGCTGCGCCGCCCAGTTACTGTCGCTGTGATGGCGGCGCTGATGCTGCTGCTCGGGATAGTGTCGCTGTTCAGCATGAACTTCGACATCTTCCCCGCCATCAACATTCCGGTCGTCGACCTGGTGTGGAATTACCCTGGGCTGTCAGCCGAGGAGATGGAGCAGCGCGTCGTCAGTATCAGCGAGCGCGCGTCATCGACCACGGTTAACGGCGTCGACCATATCGAGTCGCTCTCGCTCAACGGCATCGGGCTCCTCAAGTTCTATTTCCAGCCCGGCGCCGACACGGGACTCGCGATTGCGCAGCTCACTTCCGTCTCCGAGGCAATCAAGAATATCCTGCCGCCCGGCATCAACCCGCCGAGCGTCATCGACTACAACGCGACCAACGTGCCGGTTGCGTTCCTCGTGCTGTCGAGCGAAACGCTCGCGCAGAGCCGCGTCTACGACTTCGGCTACAACTTTGCGCGCCTCTTCCTTTTCACGATTCCTGGCCTCTCGACGCCGGCGCCGTTCGGCGGCGCGCAGCGCCAGGTGATGATCAATATCGATCCGGCAGCGATGTACTCGCGGGGCGTGTCGCCGCAGGACGTGGTTAACGCGACCCAGGCTCAAAACGTGATTATCCCCGGCGGCGACGCCAAGATCGGCAACCTCGACTACAACGTCGTGATGAACGGCAGCCCGCGCACGATTGCCGAGCTCAACCGGCTGCCGATCAAGGTGGTGAACGGCGCGCCCGTTTACATGGGCGACATCGCGCGCGTGAGCGACAGCAGCGCCGTGCAGACCGACGTGGTGCGCGTCAATGGCCAGCTCGCCACCTACCTGCTGATTCTCAAGCATCCCGCGGCATCGACGCTGACGGTCGTCGACATGACGCGCAAAGTGATCCCGCGGATGCTCGCGATCGCGCCCAAAGGCCTGAACGCGAAACTTGCCTTCGATCAATCAGTGTTCGTGCGGGAATCACTGAAGGATGTCGTGCAGGAGGGCGTGATTGCGGCGGTGCTCGTCGCGCTGATGGTGCTGCTGTTTCTCGGCTCGCTCCGCAGCACGCTGATCGTGGTCACGTCCATTCCACTGGCGATTCTCACTTCGATCGTCGGGCTCAAGCTGACCGGCCAAACGATCAACATCATGACGCTCGGCGGTCTCGCCCTCGCGATTGGCATGCTCGTCGACGATGCCACGGTCGAAGTCGAGAACATCCATCGCAATCACGCAACCGGCAAATCGCTCGGTGTCGCGATCCTGGATGGCGCACGGCAAATCGCGGTACCGGCTTTCGTCGGCACGCTTTCGATCTGCATCGTGTTCTCGCCAGTCATCGCCCTGACCGGCGTCGCGAAGTTCCTGTTCACGCCGCTTGCGCTCGCAGTCGTGTACGCGATGCTCACGTCGTACCTGCTGTCGCGCACTCTCGTGCCGAGCATGGCGATCAACCTGCTCGCCGAGGAGCCCGAGGGCCATGCGGTCGGTGGATGGTTGGGGCGTGTCACCGATAGATTCGAACAATGGTTCGAGCGCCAGCGCGATCGCTACGGCAACCTGCTCGCGCGCGTGATGGCGCATCGCGCGCTGGTGCTGATCTGCATCGCTGTGATCATCGTCGCATCGATGGGACTCGTTGGCGTCGCAGGCGAAGATTTCTTTCCGCATGTCGATACGGGCATGATCAGGCTCCATGTCCGCGTACCGGTCGGCACGCGCATCGAGCAGAGCTCGCGCATCCTCGACGGCATCGAACGCACGATTCGCCAGATCATTCCGCGCGACGAGCTCTCTGTGATGACCGACCACATCGGATTACCGGTTTACTGGGCGCTGCTCTTCTACCAGACCGACAGTATCGGACCGCAGGATGCCGACCTGCAGATCCAGCTCACGCCGAAGCATCATTCGAGCGACATGTATATCGACCAGATTCGCACGGCGGTGCATCGGGATTTTCCCGACGTGATCATCTACACGCAGGCCGCCGATATCATCAGCCAGGTCCTGAGCTTCGGCCTGTCAGCGCCGATCGACGTGCAGATCGTCGGCCGTGATCTCGATAGCGACTTTCGCATCGCCGAACAGCTCCAGGACGAGATCGCGACGATTCCCGGCGCCGCGGATATCCGCGTCCAGCAGGTGCTCGACTACCCCACCCTCCGCGTGAGGGTCGATCGCGAGAAGGCCCTCGAGCAGGGCATCACCCAGTACAACATCACCAACAGCATCCTGACCTCGCTCGCATCGAGCGTCGTGACTTCGCCCAACCAGTGGCTCGATGTGCGCAACGGCGTGAGTTACAGCGTCGCCGTGCAGACGCTGCAGCATCTGGTGAACTCGGTGCAGGCAATAGGCCGCACGCCAATCACGCCTGGTGTCAGCACCGACGGCAGCTCGGCGCAATTTCTCAGCAACCTTGCCGAGATCTCGCATGAGGTTCAGCCGCAGAGCATCGATCATTACACAGTCCAGCGCGTGGTCGACGTGAACTGCGACGTCGAGGGCCGCGATCTCGGCGCGGTTGCCGCCGCCGTGCAGCGTAAGGTCGACGCGCTGAAGAGTCTTCCGCCGGGAACGACGATCACAATACGCGGCGAGGCCGATGCGATGCGCACGTCGTTTGCCAGCATGGGCAGCGGACTGCTGCTCGCGATCGTGCTCGTCTACCTGCTGATGGCAACCAACTTCCAGTCGTGGCTCGATCCGCTGATCATCATGATGGCGGTGCCGGGCGCGCTCGCCGGTGTGCTCTGGATGCTGGTGGCGACGCGTACGACGCTCAACGTCGAGTCGATGATGGGCGCGATCATGGCAGTCGGCGTCGGCGTCGCCAACGGCAACCTGCTGATAACTTTCGCCAACGATCTCCGCGAGCAAGGTCACGATGCGGTGAGCGCCGCGATCCAGGCGGGAATCACGCGCATGCGGCCGGTGATCATGACCGCGCTCGCCATGATTCTAGGCATGCTGCCGATGTCGCTGGCTCTGGGAGCGGGTGGTGAGCAGAACGCGCCGCTCGGACGGGCGGTGATCGGAGGGCTGATCGCGGCGACTTTAATGACGCTGGTTGTCGTGCCTGCCGTGTACTCGCTGTTCTCGCATCAGCGACTCGGCAAGCGCCAGCGCGACGCGACGATAGCGGCGCTCGTCGCCGTGGCGGAGAAGGATTGACGGCGCGAGCGTAAGGCGCGAATTGGCTGAGTAAGTGATGGCTGAGAATCCAGTGTCGAAACCCGTGCGATCCGGCCCGATGTTCTTCGCGGTCTGGATCGGCGCCGTCGTAGTCGTGCTGTGCGCGCTCGGCGGGCTCGTGCTCGCGCGTGATATCTGGGTCTCGCATCAGACCAACGCTCTCGAGCAACAAGCGCGCGAAGGTCCGGTCGTGGTCGTCGTCCCCGTCTCGCGCGAGCCGCTCACTCGAACCATCACCTACCCCGGCGACGTTCACGGCTACTTCGAGAGTCCGATCTACGCCAAGGTCGCGGGCTATGTGGACAAGATGCTGGTCGACAAGGGCGATCGCGTCAAGAAGAATCAGCTTCTTGCCACGATCGTATCCCCGGAACTCGATCACCAAGTGAACGACTCGTATGCCACGTATCAGATAAACGCGATCACCAACCGCCGCTACCAGCAACTGGTCCATCAGGCCGTCGTGCCACAGCAAACCGCCGATCAAACCAAGGCCTCGATGGAAGAAGCTCACGCCTATTGGCTCTCGCTCAAGGCGCAGCAGGCATACGAGCGTGTGCTAGCCCCCTACGACGGCGTAATCACCGCACGCAACCTCGATCCCGGCGCGCTGGTTGCGCTGCAGACCGCGGCAGCAACGGCGAGCCCGCCGATTTTTTCGATGGCGACGCTGCAGCCGGTCCGAGTTTATGTGCAGATGCCGCAGGATGACGCCGCATTCATCCACGACGGCGACTCGGCAGAAATCACAGTCTCCCAGTTACCCCGGCAACAGTTCTCGGGCAGCGTCACGCGTCATCCCCAGGCACTCATGCAACAGACGCGCACGATGCTGGTCGAGGTCGATCTGCCAAACCAGGACCTGTTGCTGCTGCCCGGGATGTTCGCGCACATGAGGATCACGCTGAAAGGGAACTCGGCCGCGCCGCTCGTCCCAGACGAGGCGCTGGTATTCGAAAACAACAAGATCTATGTGCCGGTGATCAACGGCGATCGAATCAAGCTGGTCGAGGTGGCGATCGGCTACGATGACGGGATCAACTGCCAGGTGGTCAAGGGTCTGAACGGCGACGAGAAGGTGGCGCTCAACCTTGGACAGGCGGCGCGCGACGGTGAGATCGTCCGTCCGCTCCAATCCAACGCGAACGCGCAATAGCGCGAAGAGCGATTCTTACGGCACGCCGGCGTTGTACGCCGACTCCGAATGCGGGCCTACCTCGATTCCTTTGCGCACGCGTACGCTCGCGCCGGCACTACCCGGCACATCGACACGAACGCCGCGGTAGCCGCCGGCGGACGCATCCGGCGCGACGAACCCGATCGTGTACTGCTCACGCAGCTCGAGGCTGATCGATTCGCAGGCGTTCCGCAGTTGCTCGCCGTCGCCGACCTGCCTGATGACGTAGGTCTTCGCGCCAGTCTCCGTCGAAAGTGTGTGCAGGGTCTGCGCGTCGACTCGCTCGATATCGCCCATGCTGGGCAGCGTGAACGGACCGATCGCGAAGCTGAATCCGCTGCCACTCGCGTTCGGATCGCCGATGCCGATCGAGTAGACCAGCACGCCCATCCGGCGCGCTTCGCCGACCACTTCGGCAAGCGTTGCCGAGCTTGCGTTGTCCATTCCGTCGGTGATCACCAGCAGCGCCTTCTTATCGTAGCGTCCGCGCTGCACCATCATCAGGCCCTGCATGATCACGTCGAAGAGGGCGGTCTGGCCGTATGCATGCAGCAGTTCGAGCCGGCGCATCACGAGTTCATGATTCATCGTGAACGGCTGCAGCAGAAACGGATGCGCCGAAAATGCGAACAGAAAGACGTCGTCACGATCGTTGAGATCGCGCAAGAATTCCGCGATCGCGGCACGCCCCTGGTTCAGTTTGGGCGCCATGCTGCCGGAAGTATCGACCAGAATTCCAACGCTGACGGGAGTATTGGTGTCCTGGCGGAAAAACTCGATCGGCCGCTGTTGCCCGTCGAGGTAAAGCTTGAAGTCGCCCTTCTGAAGGTTCGTTACGTAAGTGCCGTTCGGATCGGTCACCGTCACTTGCACCTGCTCGTAGCCCGGCTGCTCGCGAAGCTCGCGCGAAGGAATCGTCAACTCCCCGCCGGCCTGAGGAACCTGCGGTGGAATCTGGAGACTCGGCGGAGGTGAGCTCTGCTGCTGCGGCATCGAGGGCAATTCGAGCGTCGAGCCTCCTGAGCCCTGCCGTTGCGGGAGCACGAGCGACGGCGCATTGGAGTCGCCCTGCTGCGCCGCGGCGATTGCTGCCGTCGAGACGATCGCCAAGACGCAGACGAGGGCGGCAATTGCCGGTTTAAAATGCCTGGTTCGCTCCATTGATGTTAACAACAGCAATTCCCGCGTGAGCCCGAAAAGGCTCTAAAGACATGATCCTATTTGACAAGCGTTCGGGCAAGCACAACTCGGCAAAGACGCAGCTCAAGCATAGCCGCACATCTCATCCTACGAATTCGGCGGATTGATGTTTCAAGCGGATCTGGATTTGAGCCGCGGAGCAGCAAAGCCTAGGATCATCGAGGAGTTTCGATGAGTGACGCTTGCAAATCATCCGACGTGATAGATCAATCGCCGGTTGCGTTCGTGATGAACGGCGGCGGCTTCATCGTCGAATGGCATCCGCCGGCGGAATCAGCTTTCGGATGGCCGCGTTCCGAGGCGATGGGGCGTAAACTCTCCGCGCTGATCATCCCTGAGGAGAATCGTGAGGCGCACGAAGAGGGCCTCAAACGATTCCTCGAGTCGGGCCAGGGCCGGCTTCTCGATCGCCCGCTGGTCTTATCAGTGATGCATCGGGACGGCCGGCACTTCAAGGCTGAGTTCAAGATTGGGACTGAGTCCGTCGCCGACGGTTATCGATTTCCCACCAAGCTCAGAACAATGCCTGAATAGCCAGCGTATCTCCGTTTCTTTTTCGCCGGCAGAGCGCATCGTGAAGTCAACCGATGCGCGCCGAGGCGCTCGGTTGGTTGCCACTTTGCGGCGTCGCTAGCATTTCAGGAATCGCGACGACGATTTCGGTGCATCGTCCGAATCGCGCGGCGGCGACTGATTGACACCCCTTTCCGAAATTCAAATTCTCCGCTTTCTGCTCGAGATCGCCGTCCTGCTGTTGGCGACGCGCGCCCCCTGGCCGACCTCGCCAAGCGATTTGGGCAGGCGCCGGTGATCGGCGAGCTACTAGCAGGCGTTCTTCTGGGACCTTCCGTGTTCGGTCGTCTCGCGCCAGCAGTTTATACACGCGTCTTTCCGCACGATCAGGCCGTCGCTCACCTCGTAGAGGCGCTCGCATGGCTCGGCGTAATCATGCTGCTCTTGTACATCGGGCTCGAGACGGACCTCAGCATCCTTGGCGGCATGGGCCGCACCGCGGTGCTGGTCTCCGGGTTCGGGATGGTAATTCCGTTCGCGTGCGGCTTAGGGCTCAGGTTCTGGTTGCCGGCACACTATCTCGCGGCGCCGAATCAGCGTCTGATATTCGCACTCTTCATGGCGGTGGCAGTTGCGATTTCTGGGGTGCCGGTGATCGCAAAGATTCTTATCGACCTCGGACTCCTGCACCGCGATCTCGGATTACTGATTCTCGCAGCCGGGATCGTCGATGACACCAGCGGATGGCTGCTGTTGTCGCTGGTGGCCGGTCTCGCCCGGCGCGGCGCGGTGAATGCGCTCTCTTTCGTGATTCTGGTCGGATCAGCCGCGGCGTTTATCGCCTTCTGCTACTTCGCGGGCTATCGCCTGATGGCGCGGATCCTGCGCTGGGTCGACGATCGCACGTACGTCGAGCACGGCAAGCTGAGCGCGATGATCATAACCGCGCTCGGCTGCGCGATCGTGACGCAGGCGATCGGCGTACACGCAGTGTTCGGCGCTTTCATCGCGGGTGCGATGCTCGGCAACGGCTCGGCGCGCGTGCGAAAGCAGGATCGCGATGGCCTCGAGGCACTGACCCTTGGTTTTCTGGCGCCGATCTTTTTCGCTTATTCCGGCCTCCAGGCCGACGTCTCAACGCTCAGCAACCCCTTGCTTCCGGCCAGCGTGCTGGCGATCGCATGCGGCGCCAAGTTCGTCGGAGCCGGTGCGGGCGGCTGCTCGGCGGGCTCAGGTGACGCGAGGCTTTGGCCGTTGCGGTTGGGATGAACGCGCGCGGCGGAATGGAACTCGTCGCCGCGCTCATCGGACTCAGCCTTGGTGTGCTGACGCCGCAGATGTACACGCTCGTTATCCTGGTCGCGATCGTGACTTCAGTGATCACACCGGGGCTGCTCAGCTGGTCGCTGTCCGAGGTCGAGGAGCGGCCGAGCGACGCCGAGCGGCTCGAGCGCGAGCGCCTCCTGAAGCGGCTGGAAATAAAGGCCCAGGGCGCCAAGCTGCTGGTGCTGAGCGGTGGCGGGCCGCATTCTTCTCTTGCAACGCACATGGCGGCTGCGCTCGCGAATCATCACGACGCCAGTATCACGATCTTTCGCGCTTATGCGGCCGGCGCCAACCGACGCAACGACGACTTCAACAAGGAGTTTGCGCAGCTCGAAGAAGTGGCAAAATTTGGCGGCGCGGCCCACCTTCATCAACGCACTGCCACTGGTGAGACGATTATCGACGCGGTCGCGCAGGAGACCCAGCGCGGTTACGACGCGATCTTCGTCGGCGCCTCGGAACTCGCTGGCAAAGAAGTGATCGGCGGCGACATGCTGCGGCAGTTGGTTAACGTTGCACGCGCTCCGGTGGTGATCGTCCGCGGGGGCCGTGCGAAGGCGCCCTTCATGCGCCTGCTGACTCCGATCACGGGTGCGTCGTTCTCGCGCCTTGGTGCGACGGTGGCGATGCAATACGCGCAGGTGTTCAAATCGCGCGTCACTGCGCTTTATGTGCACGAAGGCGCGCTGCTCTCGTTTCCGAGCCGCGCTGACATGGAGGACGGCGAGGAATTCGTCGAGGAAGTTTGCAAGCTCGGCGACGAGTTGGGCGTGTCGATCGAAACGCTGCTAGGCACCGGACGCAAACCCGAGAGCGTGATTCTCAAAGCCGCGCACAATGGCGACTACGATCTGCTGGTGATGGGTGTCTTGTTCCGCTCGTCGGAACAACGGATCTACTTCGGTCCGCGGGTGCGCGAGGTGTTGCGAGGGGCGCGTTGCTCCGTCGCCCTCGTCGTCCCGCCGCATCACTCCGTGCCGGAAAGCTGAGCACAATTGATCGCGCGCATACGCGTAGCGTGGACGCTCGCGGTCCGCGATGCTATTGCGGTGCGTGGAGGCGAAAACGATGGATGCTCACGGCGAAATCAAGCGCGCGATCGATTCTTATAAAGAAAAGGCCGTCAAGGTCAGCCACGCGATTCATGAGCATCCGGAGCCGCGCTTTGAGGAGAAATTCGCCGCCGCCGAGCTTTCCAAAGCCGCCGAGGAGCTAGGACTCAAAGTCGAAAGAGGAGTGGGCAATCTGCCGACCGCGTTCCGCGCGGAATTCGGCGGCGAGGGTCCAATCGTTGCGATCATGGCCGAGTACGATGCGCTGCCAAACGGCCATTCGTGCGGCCATAATCTTATCGCTGGCGCGGCGCTGACAGCGGTGGCGGGTCTAAGCCGCATCGGCTCGCAACTTCCCGGGCGTATCGTCTTTCTGGGCACGCCGGCCGAAGAAGGCGGCGGCGGCAAGATCCTGCTCCTCGATCGCGGGGCGCTGAAAGGCGTCGACGCCGCCATGATGGCGCATCCGATGGACGCCGAGTACCGCACCATGCCGGCGCTCGCCACGCACCAGATGAAGATCGCCTTCCACGGGCGCGCCGCGCACGCCTCGCTCGCACCGTGGGATGGCGCGAGCGCTCTCACAGCGGTGGTACAGCTTTTCCAGACTCTCGATTCGCTGCGGCTTCATCTACGCGACGGTTCGCGTCTGCACGGGATCATCACCAACGGCGGGCAGGCAGTGAATATCGTGCCGGAACTGACCGAGTGTCAGATCCTGGCGCGCGGCAAAACCAGCAAGTACGCGAAAGAGATCGGCGAACGGATCACGCGCTGTGCTGAGGCCGCCGCACTCGCGACTGGGACCAGGGCCGAGGTGCATGTCACCGGCGGCTACAAAAACATGATCAACAACATGAGTATCGCCGACCGCTACGCCGCGCACAGCGAGGCGCTGGGCGCTCGATCACCGGTGGCACGGCCCGATATTCCGACCGGCAGCACAGACATGGGCGATATCAGCCACGCGATGCCTGCGGTGCATCCGATTTTTCAGATTTCGCCCCACGGCGAGGGCTCGTGCCACGAAGATGCGTTCGTTAAACACGCCGACTCGCCACGTGGCTACGAAGCGATGATCCGCGTCGCTAAGGCGATGGCGATGACGGCGTACGATCTTCTGGCCGAGCCGGATTTGCTGAAAGCGGCGAAGGCGGAATATGCCGAACGCAAGGAGAGCTAGCGGATATCGATTCTCAGTGGCAGCCGCATCCGCCGCCGCAGCATCCACCCCCACCCGTCATGCGCGAGCCGCCGTTGGCCGCGATCGCACTCGCCGCGAGCGCTGGGCCGGCGCCATTGGTGCGCGAAGCAAACACTGACATCTCGCGCGTGAGGTGACTGCCGCGGCACGAGGGGCATTCGGCGTCGTCGTGACTGAGACCAACGAGCGTTTCGAAGGTGCGTTCACAATCCAGGCAGCGATACTCGTAGATAGGCATCCGGGGCTACTCGTCCATCGGCTGGGCGTATTCAACCAGCACTCCGCGGGTTGCCTTCGGATGCAGGAAGCAGATCATACCGGCAAGGCCGACGCGCGGTTTCTGATCGATCAGCGGAATCTGTTTGGCGCGCGCGTCCTCCAACTCGCGTTCGACGTTGTCAGTCTCGAAGCACACGTGGTGCAATCCGCCGCCACGGCGTGCGAGGAACTTGCCGACGCCACCCTCAGGATTGATCGGCTCGAGCAGTTCGATCTCGCTCTCACCAACCTTGAGCAGTGCGGCGCGCACACCCTGCTGTTCAATCGTCGCGCTCTTGGTGCAGTGAAGGCCGAGCGTGTCGCGCCAGAACTTTAGCCCCTGCTCGAGGTTGGGCACGACCACGCCGACGTGATGAATCTTCTTCAGCACCGCGGGCTCACTGGCCCCTGTGATCGAGGCATTCCTTGTGCTGCAACGCGTTCCACTTGTTGAGCATCTCCGGTGAGCCAAGGGTCGCATGCTGCGCACGCGTTTCGGCCAGCTTGTTGCACGCGGCGGAGACGTTGCCCTCCTGGATGTATACGACGGCGAGTTCGTACTTGGCCTCGTACCAGAGGTTGTCCGATTCAGCCGCCGTGCTCTCGACGTTGGTCCACAGCGTGACCGCGTCCTTCCAGTTCTTCTTGGCCTGGGCGATGCGGGCGAGTCCGGCGTTGGCGTCGGGCGATGCTGGGTCCGCCTTCACAACTTGGTTGAAGATCTCTTCAGCCTTGGGTTCGTCGCCAAGTGCCTGGTAGGCCTGTCCGAGATACGACAACGTACCAGTCAGGTTCTTGGCCGGGATCTTTCCGGCCGCAACCATCTCGGGAAAGTAACTGTAGGTAATCGCCGTCAACTTTGCATAAGCGAGGTAGGTCTTTTGATCGCCATCCGCAAGCGCTTGTTGTCCGCTCTTCCAGAAATCGAGGCCGAGGCCCTTCAGGAAATCCTGGTTGGCGAGGCTGCCCTTGCTCTTCTCGACCAGAGCCTGGACGTCGCGATCAACCTCGTCGAATTTGCCGGTCTGCGCGAGCGCGGTGATGCGCCACTCGGCGACGTCGTGGAAATGATCGCTCATCGCCGGGTACTGGGACTCGTAGCCCTCGAGTAGCGACGCGACCTGCGGATAGTCGACCTTTGGTTCCTGCTCCAGGATCTCGACCAGCATCAGAATCGCGCGGCCGCGAGTTTCGTGAACGAACTTCTTGGTCGATTGCGACGAAGCCATCCGCTCGGCCTCCGGCGCCATCTTGATCGTCTCCTGCAAGTCGGTGATGGTCTGGTGTTTGAGCGTATCGATATCGACCTTGGGGCCCTTGTAATCCTTGGCGCCCGCGGCCGCGAGAGCGCGGTAGTTACACTCGGCGCCGTTGAATTTTGCGGTGTAGCTGTAGTCGTTCTGGCCCTTCACCTGGGAGTACATCTGAGCGGCTTCGACAAAGTTACCCTGCTTCTGCAGCTCTTCGCCAAGGCGGAACCTCATTTCGGGTGCGTACTCACCACCCGGGAACTTCTGCAGATAACCTTGAGCAGCTTCAACCCACTGCTTCTCGAGATTCGCATCCTTCTGGCCCGACTGATCCCAGCGTTGGCGCGCTAGGCTGTACTTCATGTACTCGGCCCAGTTGGCGTCCGCGCCAGTGCCGCGAGACATCCCGTTCAACAGCGCCTCGACCTGGTCGTAGCGCTTCTCCTTCAAATAGATATCAGCCGCGAACTTGTAGCCCTTGGGGTATTTACCGCTGGCTGCCGCCTCGGCGAAATACTTGGCCGCGCCGTTCTCGTCGTGGCGTGAAAGCAAGATGTTGGCGAGCAGCCACTTCTCGAACGGGTCGCTCGAGTTGCCGAACTCTTCGACCACGTTGTGCGAGTACTTGGAGGCCGCAGCCACGTCGATGGCGAAGCCCTGCTTGTCGTTCTCGTGCGTTTTGAGCGCATCGACGATTTGCTTGTGATAGTTCGCCCTCTGAGCAGGATCGCGGGTGGCAGCCTCGGCGCTGAACAGCGCCTGGAGCTGGAGCATCTGACCACCGCCGCTCGAACCTGCGTTGACGCCTGCGTACTTCTGCGCTTCCTGCGGCTTGCCCATCGCCATGTAGGTAGTCGCGAGGCCCTGCTCCGCGGCCTTGTACTGCGCCGAGCCAGCGCCGCCGCCTTCCATGATTTGCTTGAAGTCGGCGATCGCCTTG
Source organism: Candidatus Binataceae bacterium (assembly GCA_030038355.1). Taxonomy (GTDB): domain Bacteria; phylum Desulfobacterota; class Binatia; order Binatales; family Binataceae; genus JASHPB01. The sequence continues at coordinate 38,079 of JASHPB010000023.1, read as the reverse complement.
TCGTACTCGCTGTGATCGAACTTGCCAAGCTCGCGTTCGCAGAACGCGCGGCCGAGCAGGTTCTCGCGGATCAGCGTCGGATCGACGATGACGAGCGTGCTCTCAGTGAAGCCGTCGATCGCCTGGTTGAGCATGCGCTTTGACTGTTCGGCGTTGTCATTGAACAACGAGGTGGCTCCTTGGAATCGGAGCCAGGCGAGCGGATAGGCGGCCTGCAGCGCGATCTTCTCGGGCGCGTCGTAATCGCACTGGCCGCCCTGGTCGATCTGCGCGATGCAATCATCCTTCTTCTTTTTGTAGGTCTGGCTGATGCGCGACAGCATCGACTCGAGCTGATTGTACATGGGGATTAGCGCGCTCTTATCCGCTTTGCCGCTTGATGAGATCTTGGCGAAATCCTGCTCGGCCTTGTCCAGGCGCTCGACGACCGATTCGGCGGTGCCGGCGTTGGACTCAGCCTCACCCATTTGTCCTTCGATACTGCCGATCTCGCTGTTCAGTTCGCCCATGGTTTGAGCTGCGGCGGCGCCGGACCACAGAGCGATCGCGCAGACCGCTGAAATCATCACCAAAAGGCGAGGCATACAAAGCCTAGGCTTCATTTTTTTAGTCCCCACGTACTGTTCCCTGGAAACGGGTCGCCTTACATAAAGACAACCCGTCCATAAGGTCAAGCAAAACGAAATACTTGCGCAACATCGTTCATCGACGCAAGCGAGCATATCTGAGCGGTGCGGCCCGAAATCTTCGGCACACCTTTCAACGTTGGATCGAACAGCACCGCGCCGAGTCCGGCCGAGGCCGCAGCCTCGAAATCGAGATGCACCGAATCGCCGACATGAATAGCCTCTGCACCGGCGACCTTGTGACGTGCGAGCGCGGCCGCGAAAATCTCGTGGCGCGGCTTGGCGTATCCGGCTTCCGATGAAATCGTGATCGAACTGAAAAAGGTGGCCAGTCCGAGTCCGGCGAGGATTCGGTAGACGCGATAATCGAAATTCGAGATCACTCCGAGCTCAAAACCACTGTGCTTTAGACGATTCAGCGTCGGCGCCGCTTCAGGATCGGCGCTCCAGTTGGAAGGGTCGGCGAAGTGAGCAAAGAGCGCATCAAAATAGGCATCAAAGTCGTCGAAGGTGCCTAGTCCCTTGAAACTCTCGGCGACTCGCTCACGCCACCACTCGCGCTCGAGCCTCCTGAGTTCCTCAGCTGGATGGCCTCGGCCGAAGGCGAGTGGCGGCGCCGAGCCGAAAGCATGGCGAAAGCCGGCATTGACTGCCTCGACGGAAGCAGCGAGGCCGAACTTTCGAGCAATTCGTGCGTAGACCTCACCTATCGGCTCGCGCGACTCGAACAGCGTGCCGGCTGCGTCAAAGAAAATCGCTCTGAGCCCCGGCATCGGAGCTATCGGAGGCCGTCCCAAATCTGGATCAGCACGCCGAACGCCGACTGCGGCGAGATGAAGAACTGCCGCTCGCCGCGCCAGTTGCGCTTCTCGTCGACGATTCGCACACCGTCCGCCTTCATCCGGTCGCGCATGCCGTCGAAGTCCTTGATGTCCAGCGAGATGTGATGCATCCCCTCGCCATATCGCGCGATGAACTTGCCGACGAAGTCCTTTTCCGCGGCATGCGGCGGGCTTGCGATGAACTCGAGCTTGAAGCCCGCGACCTCCATGTGACCGAGCGCGAAGTTGCCCTCGGAATTGCTGATGTGCGGATCGTGGTCGGATTTGCCACCGAGATAGCGGTCAAAGAACGCATACGCCGCCTTGATGTCCTTGACCGCAATCGAGACGTGGTCGAAATACGCGAGCCCGTCGGGCGCGGGCTTCGGATGCGGCTGGTCGAAGTTTGGCACCTGCCAGAACTGGATTAGCGTGCCGAAGGCCGACCGCGGCGAGATGAACGCCGTCGCCGAGCCGCTCTCAGAGACCATCTCGTCCACCACCCGAACACCATCCGACTTGAGCATCGCGGTGACTGGCTCGAGATGGTTCACCTCGATCGACAGATGATGCATGCCCTCGCCGTGTCGCTCGACGAACTTCGTGACGAAGCCCGGCTTGCCGGGCGGATCTTCGATCATCTCGACGACGAATCCGCCGAGGTGAAAATCCTGCCAGTAGAATGAACCGCTGACCTGGTTGTCGAGCGTCTTCTGGCTTCGAATCTGAATCGGAAAGTAACGCCGGAAAAATTCGAGCGCACGATCGATCGAACGCACCGCGATCGAGACGTGATCAAACCTCATCCTGACCCCTTCGGGTAATGCCATGCGCCCTCTATCTCCCTTCGAAAAATGGCGGCGTGCGGATCCTGTTCCGTCGCCGCGTTCAATCATTTCGGCGCGCGTCCGAGCGACGGGCTAAAGCGCCTCAGCAGGCTGACCGCGTGACGGATGATAAGCGGCCATCCGTTTGCGATCTTGCCCGCATAAACGCCGACCGATTGCCCGGCGCGCGAAAGCCGCGGCACGTCAAAGAAATTCGAGCCTCGCGTCGAGCGCCCGCCCATCGCTCTTCACCACAACGTAGCCTCCGCCCTTAAATGGACCGGCGTTGAAAATCCTTGTCGGGCCGATCGCATCCTCAGCTGCGGACTCGTGAATGTGGCCGGAGATACAGATGTCGGGCTTCACTTGCTCGATGAAGCGCCGCGCCGCCGTGCTGCCTACAGCTTTGCCATTCACCAGGCGGTCGCATTTCGTCTCGAACGGAGGCGCATGGCAAATCATCACGAGCGGACGCAGATTGCGCACTTGCTCGTATCCTGCTCGGAGTGCGGCGTCAATTTCCTCCTCGGTCAACTCGATCGGCGTGTGAAACGGCGAGATATTCGAACCGCCGCATCCGAAGATCGCGACGCCCTCGACCACCAGTCCTTTGCCGTGCAGCGCGATGCCCTCGCGCTCGAGGAAGGGGATCACCTCGGGCTGATCGAGATTTCCGGGGACGGCGAGAACGTTGCCGCATACGCGGCGCACATCGGTGAGCACTTTCTCTGTGTCGTCGATCCCGCCGAAATTGGTCAGGTCGCCCGCAAGGATCATCAAGTCGCAGCCGCGAAGCGCCTCGCCCATGCGCTCGAGGTTGCGCGTCGCCATGTGAATATCGCCGATCGAGATGAACTTCATGGGCCGAAGCACCTAAACTAGCGAAGATTTTGTTTCGATTGTAGCGACGCGGAAGCCGTGTAAGATCGCGCTTGTGCGAGGAAATTATGCCTTCGTGCTTTGCCGCCCACAGTCGGCGGGAAATATCGGCGGGGCAGCGCGCGTGCTCAAGAACCTGGGCTTTGCCGATCTGCGGCTGGTGGCGCCCGAGCTCAAGCGGCGCGGCGAGGCGGCGGCGATGGCGGTGCACGCGCAGGACGTCCTGGCGTCCGCGACCAGGTGGCCCAATCTCAAATCCGCGGTCGCCGACTGTTCGCTGACTGTCGGCACGACTTGCCGCCCTGGCGCATATCGCGCCGCCGCGAACGAGTTACGCATGTTTGCACCCGAGCTTACGACGCTCGCCGCCGCCGGGCGCGTCGCGATCATTTTCGGCTCGGAGGATCACGGCCTCACCAACGAGGAACTGAAGCTCTGTCAGCGGCTTATCACGATTCCAACCGCGTCCGAGTATCGCTCACTGAACCTCGCACAGGCAGTCGCGATCGTCGCCTACGAGGCTGCTATGACGCTCGATGCCGGCACACTGTCGCGTCAAGCAGTTGAGCGCGCGCCGGCCGGCGACGTCGATGCGATGCTGGAGCGGATGAGCGATGCGCTAGTCGCGATTGGCTTCCTGCCGGAAAGTAATCCCGACCACATCATGTTCACGCTGCGCGCGATCTTCGGCCGGAGCGGTCTCAGTCCTCGCGAACTCGCCGTCCTCAACGGGATAGCGCGGCAGATGCGATGGGCCGCCGAGGGCGGCCACGCGACCATCCGCGCGAAGCGCGCCGTGGGCCGTAAACTCAGGTGAATATCAGCTCGGACTGAGAGGCCTTGAAGTCATTCATCTCTCGGATCACCGGCGACGATCATGCATCAAACTTCCCTTCCCGAAGAAGGGAAAGAGGGTTAGTTGGATTCTCTGGTCGGTCCTCAGAAAAAGACTCAACCTAACCCCCAACCCCTTCCCGCATCCGGAAGGGCAGCAGCGGGCACCCTCACGACCATCGCGGGTCGTATAATCACTTTTTCACAGGCTCTGAGCTGCGCTCGCGCTTGACCTCGCGCATCTGCTGGATCATGGTCTGCGTGGACGCTGTGTCGTTGACGTGCGGGTAGGGATCGGCGGGAATCGGCACATTGAGGAAACGGCAGAGCGGCTCCCATCCGTCGCGTGCTTCGAACACCAGAAGGCGAGAAGGATCAATCGTATTGCGAACCTCGCGGTTGTGCTGAGTGAAGACTTCGATTGCGTGCGCCCTTTCTTCGAAGCGATTATCGAAGGTGTCGGCCAGGATCGCTTTGCGCGCCATCTCGTTCTGGAGTCTTACTAGCTCGGGCACGCCGTCGCGGACCGGATTCTTCATCGGCTGGTAGATCGTCTCGCTCATGCTCTTGTACCAGGACTCGGAACTCCTGAGCGACAGGATCACCTTGGCGTCGGGGTAGTGCTCGGCGATCTCGCGCCACCACCGCGCCGAGGGCCAATCAACGGTGGCTTGAAAATCGTGAAACAGCGATTCCCAATCCATCTCGCCGGTGAACGCGAGCCGATGCCATGCCTTGACATGCTCGGGGCGCGGAAACACTTCCATCATGTGATAGCAGGGTCCGAATCCGAGCTTTTCAAGCGCGTACTTTAGCGACAGTGTTCCGGTGCGGCCAAACCCCGCACCAACAACCTTCAGGGCCATCGAATCACCCCGGCGAACGATTCGCCTTCAAATTCAGCCTTATGAGCTTGATCGCGCGAACCGTCAACCGACGGCTTGAGCCGCCTACGTGACCGTCTGCGCCGGATATGACTCTGAGCGCGTCAGGGCCAGTGTCGCGATCGGATACAGTTTCATTGCCAAGGGGCGAATTTCGGGGTCGGGCCGGCGGGCACAATCGATGCTCAGGACGGAAGCGCACCCCTGGGGTAACGGAGAGCCGGACACATGTACCAGTCGGATTATCGCTCGAAGCTGACCACCGCCGCGGAGGCCGTTCATCTCATTCCCTCGCGTGGCAACCTCTCAATGGGAATGGCGATAAGCACGCCGCCCGCTCTGCTGCAGGCGCTCGAGAATCGGGTCAAGGCCGGAGAGATCGAGGAGCTGCGAGTCTTCTATTCGCACTCGGTGACGGCAGCGGCGCTGACGATTCTGAAGTATGAGTACATGGACGCCATCAAGCCGTACCCGTTCTTCCCCACCGCCATCGAACGGAACTTGATGGAACGCGGCCTAAAGGACCATCGCAGGGTCGTTTCCTATATGCCCGGCAATTTCAGCGCGATGCCGCGGACCCTCAAGGCGATCGGCATGGACGCCTTTATCGTGATGGTCGCGCCCATGGATAAGGCGGGTTTCTTCAGCTGCGGGACCAATGGCGACTATACGATCCCGGTGGCGCGCTCGGCGCAGAAGCTAATCGTTGAAGTGAATCCCAAGATGCCGCGGACTTTCGGCGATTCGACGTTGCACATTTCGGATGTCAACGCGATCGTCGAAAATGAGAGCCCGCTCTTTGAAATTCCGCCGCGGCCTCTGTCATTCACCGACGTAACGATCGGCAAGTTCATTGCCGAGCTGGTTCCGGATCGCGCGACGCTGCAGATCGGACTGGGCGGCGTGCCGGCGGCGGTTTGTGCGGCACTCCGTAGCCATCGCGACCTTGGAATTCACACCGAGCTCATGATGCCTGCGCTCGCGGAACTTGTTCAATGTGGCGCGGTCACTAACAAGTACAAGAACATCAACCGCTACAAGAACGTGTACACGCTCGCGGCCGGCGACGCGGAGTTCTACAACTTCCTCAACGACAATCCCTCGATGGAGGCGTTCGCCGTCGATTACGTCAACGACCCGGAAGTGATCGGCCGAAACGACTTGGTGATCTCGATCAGCGCGTTCCTCGAAGTAGGCCTCGATGGCGAGGTAAACTCGGAATCTATCAACGGCATGCAGTACAGCGCGCCCGGCGGTCAGCTCGATTTTGTGCGCGGTGCGCAGCTTTCCAACGGCGGCAAATCGATCCTCGCGGCATATTCGACGGCCCGCGGCGGGACCATTTCGCGTATCGTGCCGAAGATCATCGGTCCGACGACCGATCCCCGCGCCGATGTGCAGTATATCGCGACTGAATTCGGTGTGGCGGATCTGTTCGGAAAGTCAGTCGGGGAACGGGCCGAGGCGCTAATCGCGATCTCGCATCCAAAGTTTCATTCTGAGCTTCGCACGCAGGCGCGCGACCTTGGCTATCTGTAGCGATGGCAGTCCGGCCGCAACCGGGTTCGTCTTAGGGATCGAGGATACGCCTGGTGGCACGTTCGACGCGTACAAATGCGCGCAGCACGTCGGTGGTGGTCACGATACCGATCACGCGGTCTCCCTCGACGACAGGCAGCCCGCCGAATTTATGCGCGAGCAGGGTAGTGGCGCAGTCCTCGGCCGAGGCGTCAGGCGCGATCGTAATCGGATCGCGGGTCATCGCGTGGTCAACCCTGGTGTTCGGCAGCGCGTGAACGTAGCGCAAAACGTCGTGACTGGTGATGATCCCGACCAGACGCGCGTCATTGTCGAGAACAGGAAGCGAGCGGAAACCACCGCGTTCCATCCTAAGCCGCGCGCTTTCGATCGAGTCTTGAGGACGCACCGTCTCGGGCCGAACCGTCATGATTTTTCGTACGATCATGGGACCTCGCCGAAAACCGCCTGTGAACGACAGTCAATCGCAATCGCAGGTGGATCGCCAGCCAATTGCTTCCTTGACCCAGCTTCGCCATGCAGTATGACTGATGCTGTCCGGGGAGGACGACGATGAATCCATTCCAGCGAGTTCTCTGCCCGATCGACCTGGGAGGCAATTCTAAGCCCTTGCTCGAGTTCGCCCGCAAGCTGGTCGATACCGACGCGGCGCTCGTGCTCTTTCACGTCGTTCCGATGCCTATCGAAGCGGCTGGCCAGCCGGTCTTTATCGAACCCTTGTCGGGCAGTGAGCATCAAGCGCGGGAAGACTTGAAAAGGCTGGCGGCCGAGGCCTCAGTCCCGAACGCCGAAATCGCGGTGCTCACGGGAGAGCCGGCCGCGGAAATCATTCGGGCCGCACAAGATTACGAATGCGACCTGATCGCGATCTCGACCCATGGCCGGACCGGGATAACTCATTTTCTACTTGGCAGCGTGGCCGAGCGTGTCGTCCGCGAATCTCCCGTTCCGGTGCTCACAATTCGATGCAACAGCGGACATCCTAGCGCCTCCAGCTCGGTTCTGATCTAACGATTCGAACGTCTCGCCGGATAACTTGTCAATGAGGGCGCCGCGTATGAGGGCGCTTGGGACGTGATTTAGCCGGCGCCTTCGACGGCATGGCTTTCGGCCGACCTGCCGTCTCGGCTCCTGCAACTCGAACCTCCAATTGCTCCTCGACCGCCGTGCTGTGATATTCGCGGCTCGGCGCCTCTTCCATCTCCTCGGGTATCGACCATTGCTGGTCGTAAGGCTCGATCATCGTGCCTTTGGCCCAATCGGCGCGGCGACGATTGCGAGTCTGCTGGCAGTCAATGCAATACGCAGCGAACGGAACGGCACGTAGGCGTTCGAGCGGAATGGGCAAGCGGCAGCCGAGGCAGATACCGTATCGTCCTTCCTCCAACTGCGTCAGGGCTTCGTCGAGGTATCGCAGTTTTTCTTCGGCGCCGGAAATCAGCGCGGCGTGCGTCTCAACGCCTTCGGTGGTCTGCGCCGCGTCGATTGAATCGGCGGGTTCCGGGTTCGATTCCTGTTCCCGGTCGCGGCGGAAATCCTCGATCTTTTGCCGTGCCTCGCGCTGAAGCTGCAGCAGCATCTCGCGGAGTTCCGCGCGGGTTTCATCGCTATGTGCATGGGCCATCTTCGAATCCTCGTAGACGTTTTCTGCTCGCGCCGGGTCTTCCAATGATGGCGCATCATTTGTTGCGTTTCCGCGGGAACGATTTCTGAGCAATGAGCGCGCCAAGGACAATTGGAGGTCTGGCCGATGATTCCAATTTCCCGATGTTGCGATTCGCGCCAGTGGCGAGCATTTCTTGCTCCAAAGGGAGCCAGATTAACCCGCAATCCGCTGATTACGTTGGCATAACCATAGCTAGTGTCTTTGAGAAATTCAGGAGGACCAGGAACATGCCGGTCAATGTCGTCAGGACACCTGAAGAGGAAGTCCTTTGGGAGCGCGCCAAGGAGAGGGCTCGCGATGAATATCCGGACGCAGAAGGCGAGCGCTACTGGCGCATCGTGATGGCGATCTATAAGAAAATGGCCCACTATGAGCCGCGCACGGAATACTCACGCTGGCCTATGCGCTAGCATCTGGCGTTAACGGAGAAAGTGATGTCCAAGGGATTGATTCGAAGTCTGGATCGGCGGGGAACGCGCTCCGACATGAGCCCGCCCGTCGCACGCAAGCAAACCTTTCGCGATCCATCGGTTTGCGATCGATGCGCTGCCGTCTATTCAGCGAAAGTCTGGCGCCGCGGCCGACGCCTCGATCACGTGATGATGGACAAGGCCGCGTGGGTGATCTGCCCCGGATGTGCGCAGGCGGCGTCAGGCGAGTATCACGGCCGTGTCCTGATTGAAGCCCCCGATGACACCAAGCGCGACGCGATTGCCGCACGGATCGCCAACGTCGAGCGGCGGGCGCAGACGACGCAGCCCGAGCGCAAGATCGTCTCCAGTGAGTGGAACAAGAAAACGCTCGATGTTCTCACCACTTCACAGAAGCTCGCGCATCGAATCGCGCGCGAGGTCGAAAAAGCATTTCACGGCAACGCTCGGTTCTCATGGTCCGACGATGACGGCACGCTTCTCGCCAGGGTAACGTGCGCTCGCCCCGCCACCCGGAAGAGGGTGCGCTAACTTAAGTGATCGCGAGCCCTACGCCATAACGACCACGGACCGGATCGACTCCTAATCGCGAGTCCGCGGTCGCAAGCAAATGCCCTCGCGTCTGAACAGGTCCGGCGCGCAACCACTCGCCCGGCCCCTTATTCGGCGCCGAGCGACGCCCGCGAGGCGCTTCGCCTACGCGATGGCGGGCATCACCGTCATCATTTTCCTCGGCGCAGCCGGATACATCCTGATCGAGCGGATGACGCTTATCGATGCGCTCTACATGTCGGTCAGCACAGTCTCCACGGTTGGCTTCGGCGAGGTGAAACCGCTCAGTCCAGCCGGCCGGTTGTTTACCATCGCTCTGATTATCGTTGGCGTGTCCAGCGCCGGCTATCTGCTCGCCACGGCGGCGGAACTGGTATTCGAGGGCAGTTTGCGCGAGTTTTTCGGGAGAACCGCGATGTATCGAAAAATTCACAACTTGAAGGATCACGTGGTCGTGTGCGGCTTCGGGCGGTTTGGTCGGGCGGTGGTTAATGAACTGGTACGCAATCAAGTTGCAGTCGTCGTCATCGAATCCGATCCCGCAAAGGAAGCGGAATTGTCGGCGGCGGACGTCTTCTATGTGATCGGCTCGGCGTTGCAGGAATCGACGATGGAGGATGCCGGCGTGCGTTCGGCGCGCGCGGTAGTAGTCGCGACCGCCTCGGACGCCGACAACGTTTATATCACGCTCTCAGCCCGGGAGAAGAACCCAACGGCGCTGATCCACGCCCGCGGCGATTCCGAGGAGGGACTGCGACGCCTCAGGCTGGCGGGGGCGGACCAGGTACTCTCGGCCTACCACTGGGGCGGAGTGCGAATCGCGGCGAGCATCCTGCGGCCGTCGGTAGTCGACTTCCTCGAGTTGTCGGCGCCAGGCAGTGAGTCAGAGGTCGACCTGGAGGAAATCAAGATCACGCCCGACAATCCGGTGATTGGCATGACAATCGGTGCGGTCGAAAACCGGTTCGCACGGCTCAGGGTCGTCGCGCTCAAGCGCGGCGACGAGGCCATTTCAATGATCCCCGATCAATCGACCAAAGTTGCGGGCGGCGACCTGCTGGTGGTGATCGGTGAGGCGGAGAGCCTCGATCGGCTCGCGGCCGGTCGCCGCGGCTAGCGGAGGTTTGCGTCCCACAACTCCGGAGCAGATCCCGAGCGCGGGCTAAAATCCCAACTTGAATATGTCTGGATGCGCGTCAACGTAAGCGCGCGCGAATCCGAGTTGTGCGTCGGTGCTGGCGTGGATTTCAAATAGCGGCTGGCCCTTGGCGACAACCTCTCCGACCTTGCATCTAAGTCGCACACCCGCGCTTGGATTTGCCGGGGCGCCGGCACGCTTGGCTGCGCGGGCGATCTCCCAGCAATCGATCTCGGCGAGCCGACCATCATTCCTCGCTTCGATAACCGCGACGCATGCGGCCGGCTGCGGCATTATTCGCGGTCCCTGCGCTGCGACGATTCGCTCGAACATCTCCATCGCCTTGCCCGAGTCCAGCGCGCGTTCCGCCGCTCGATAGCCTTCCCCAGGCTGTACTGCAGCCGTCATCTCAAGAACTCGCCACCCGAGGAAAAGCGCCTTCTCGCGCAAATCCATGGGCGCGTTCACCTCGCATCGCAGGACTGAAAGCACGTCAAGCGCCTCGAGGCGCGGTCCCACGCCGAAGCCGATTGGCCCGTTGGCGCGAGTCAATTGCACCTCGACCTTGAGTGCGATTCGTTCGGCAACTGACCTGAACAGTTGCGCAAGATGCTGACCTTCCTCATCGCTGCGCACCTTCGCCGTGCGTCCCACGGGGATATCGATCAGAACGTGACTCGCGCCAGCGCTTTTGTTCTTGGCCAGGATGGAAGCGATCATCTGCGACACAGTGTCGATTTCCATCGGGCGCTCGACTGTGATCAGGATGTCGTCCGCCGGTGCAAGCTTGAGCGCACCGCCCCACGCGATGCACGCGCCCACGCTCTTCACCACCTGCTGCAGCCGCTCCGGACCGAGCGCGACCTCAGCGAACATCTCCATCGTGTCCGCCGTGCCCGCCGGACTGGTAATTGCGCGCGACGATGTCTTCGGCACGCGCAGGCCCATGGCGGCCAGAATCGGCACCAGAACTAGCGTGGTCCGGTTTCCCGGAACGCCGCCGACGCAATGCTTATCGGCGATCGGGCCGGGACCGAAATTCAGCGAGGTACCGGTATCGATCATCGCCTGCGTATAGTCCGCGAGCTCGTCGCCGTCGAGTGATCTGAGCGCACAAGCGAGAACAAACATTGCAAGCTCAACCCGCGAATATCGATGCGCCACGACGTCGCGCAGGATCGCGTGAAATGCGGCGCTGTCGAGACGCGCGCCGGAAAATTTGTCGCGTATTCGGTCAACGCTCCGCGGGGCCAGCGCCAGCGTTGCGTTCACCTCGCTGCCTTCGGCGAGGCCGAGATCGGCGAACGCCTGCTCGGAGAGTCCGATCTCGTCGGCGCTCACCAGGTTGTCGCGGCAGAAATTCAAGACCCCGTTGATCTCGACCTGCCTTTTGTCAGGCGCCGTGCCGAAGACTCTCACGCGGTCAAGAGGATTGAAGCCGAAATTACCCTCGCGCACGGCCCGTTCGTGAATCACGATCACGTGCTCGCGGAGCGTGTCGAGCGGAAGGTGCTTGATGCGGAACATGTCGCCACGCTAGGCAATGCGGACGTGCTCGAGCTGGCGCGGCACGGCTGCGCCGAAGCGAAGTTGTTTCGCGATCTCGTTTCGCAACGATTCGGCCGCCGCCACTTCGCCGTGAACTACGAAAGTCATCTCGGGAGGCGCGGGAACGCTTCTCAGCCATTCGATCAGCTCATGCCGATCGGCATGGACGGAGAAGGCCGGGACATCGACGATCTCCGCGCGCACCGGAACGTAGCGGCCCAGCAGTTTAACGTTTGGCGCGCCCTCGAGCAGCGTGCGCCCGCGCGTGCCCGCCGCCTGATATCCAACGAGCATGATGGTATTGCGCTCGTCGTTCAGCCGATGCGCCAGGTGATGCAGAACGCGGCCGCCCGTCGCCATCCCGGATGCAGAGATGATGATCATCGGGCCCGGCCGGCCGTTCAGCGCGATCGATTCCTCGCTGGTTTTGACTTCGATTAGTCCGCGCGGCTCGATAAGTTCGGGATGGCCGGCTACCTCCGGCCGCACTTCCGAATCGCAATTCGAGATCGCCGTCTTGTATAGCCTGAGCGCCGCCAGCGCCATCGGGCTGTCAACGAAAATTGGTGTATCCGGCAGGCGTCCGCTACTGGCGAGTCGCCTCAAATGAAACAGCACGATCTCGGTGCGATCGACGGCGAACGACGGAATAACGGTAACGCCGCCGCGCGCAGTGGTGCGCAGGATCGCCTCGTCGAAGCGCTCGATCGACTTCACATCATCATGCGCACGATCGCCATAAGTCGATTCGATTAGCACCGTGCTCGCGGCGCCGATTTTAGCCGGCGGCTTGAGAAGCGGGTGATTTCGCCGGCCGAGATCGCCGCTAAATACCGTAGTGCCGGCGGCGCCATCGACCTCGATGCGCACTGTCGCGGACCCCAGGATGTGCCCGGCCGGGCGGAACGTCGCGCTGAAACTGCGCGCGATTTCGAACGCCGTATCGAACGGCATCGGCCGCAAGGCATTCAAGCAATCGAACGCATCTTCCTCGGTGTAAAGCGGCTTGGCCGGAAAGTGCCGCGAGTAGCCCGCCTTGTTCGCGTACCTCGCTTCCTCTTCTTGCAGGCGGCCGCTGTCGGGCAGCAGGATGCAGCAGAGATCGACCGTGCTCTGCGTCGCGAATATCGGCCCTCGAAACCCTGAGCGGCGGAGCAATGGCAGGTAGCCGCTGTGATCGAGATGCGCGTGCGTGAGCACGACCGCGTCGATGCCCCGAGGGTCGGTTGGAAAGCGATCCCAGTTGCGCAGCCGAAGGTCCTTGAGTCCCTGGAACAGCCCGCAGTCGATCAGGATTCGGCGGCCTGCCGAGGCGATCAGGAACTTGCTTCCCGTGACGGTGCCAGCTCCGCCCAGAAAGTTGAGCACCGCGGGTTTATGATCGTGCGTGCTCATGTTCGTTGAGGGCGCCCGCGATGATTGGCGCAACCCTGACCCGATTCGTCCGATGCTGGACTGTGTCGCATGAGACAATTGTTCCTACTCCTGCTCGCCTGACCAGCGTCAGCGCGCCGGGCGCAAAGATCGCGTGAACTACGAGCGCAGCCACGTGTCGCATCCCCTTTCGTTTGAGCACCCGCGCCGTGGCCGCGATGGTGGCGCCGCTGCTCGCGACATCGTCGACGATCACGGCGCATGAGTGTTGGCCAAGGTCGGGCAGGTCGACGCGCACGCTGCGATCGCCGCTGCGTCGTTTGGTTCCGACCGCGGTAGGCAGACCGGTGAGCCGGCCAAGTTCGGCGATCCAGGGTTGCGATTCTTCGTCCGGTCCCACGATCACGGTGTCGTCTGCCAGTTTCCGTATCCATCGGGCAATCACCGGTGTGGCCGTGAGCGCCCTCGACATCAATCGCGAAGGTACCACCGCCTGGATCGACTTTGTCCGATGAAGATGCGGCTCGATCGTAACGACACGATCGAACGTTTGCGCCAGCATCGCGCCGACGACTTGCTGCGAAAGCGGCTCGCCCGGATGGAAAACACGGTCCTGCCGCATGTATGCGAGATACGGCGCGACGAGCGTCAGGCTTTCAGCGCCGGCGCGCCGCAGCGCATCGGCAGCGAAGACGAGCTGAATCAGCTTCTCGTCGGGATGGTCGAGCGACTCGATCACGACGACATCCTTCGCGGTCGGCGGGCGAATCGTGAGCAGACTCTCGCCGTCAGGAAAACGCTTCAGCCTTATCGGCTTCAGGCGCGCGCCCATCAGCCTCGCGACGCGCCGGCCAAGCCTTACTCCGCGTTCGAAACAGTGGATTTCCGGACGTCCGGTCGGCGCGATTGCTCCTTTGCACGCCTCATTCACCCTGCAGTTCAGTAAACGCCCGCAACAGGTCGGTCGTGGTGACGATGCCGACCAGCGCGCCACGCTCGTCTACCACCGGCATGCCGCCGATTTTTCGCTCGGCAAGCAGGCGCGCCGCATCCCACGCCGAGGTGCGAGGCGTCACCGTCAACACCTCGCGAGTCATTATGGCCTCGGCTTGAAGATTGTCGAGCGATCCCGCCTTTTCGCGGATGTCGCGGTCGGTGATGATGCCTACGATGCGTCCGTCGTCAAGCACCGGGATCGAGCGAAACTTTCCTTCCTTCATGCGCTTCTGAAGCACGGCCAGCTTTTCCGAGCGATGCGTGATAGTCGGGTTCAGGGTCATCCAATGTCCCACCCGGTGCTTGTCGGTTGAGCCGGAATGGACTGTCAGTACGGGGCAGGTTGACTCGCGGACAACAGCCTCGGCGACGCTGCCAAGGAACACATGGGCGAAGCCGCGGCGTCCATGAGTTGCCATCAGCACGACATCGGCCCCGATGCGCTTTTCCGCGTTGAGAATCGTGCCGATCGGGATGCCGAGGTGGATCAGGAGTTCATACTTGATGCCCGAGAGATGCTGGTGGGCCAGCTCGCGGAGCCGGGTGCGCGCCGACTCTTCCTGGTCTTTGAAGATATCGACGTAGCTAGGTATGCCGGCTGGGGCGAAGATCATCGGCACGACGTGTAGCACGTAGATGGTGGCGTCGTTGGCAGTCGCCAACTTCCCGGCCATCGTAAGCACGGCGGGCGCACTCTGATCGAAATCAATGGGGCAGAGAATCTTTTTGAATGGAACTGACATCGCCTTGGCTCCTCACTCTGTCGTGCTCGGCCTAAGCGATCGTCGTGCCAGCTTTTCGTTCGATCTTCAAGGATGATCGGTGCGTCGAAATGTCAAGGGCTGCCGGAAGTAGGGGTTGCTCGGACGAGCTTGGAATGAACGCAGGTGGTGCGATCGGCACCATTCTCCGTGGCGCCGAATGCAGCATTGGTTCTTGGGCGGTGAACTGGATCCACGAAATCGCGCCGCGCAAGCGATGGCACGCTTTAAGCTCGCCTTGCAGCCACCCGAAGTACTCGCAGCAGTGCAAAGCGATTTGATGCCATCGGCTCCCGACATTCTGGTCATCTCGAATGACGGCCTGCTAATCTCCTCCGCGCGACGCGCGACCGGCAGCCGCTATAGCCTGGAAATTGCCCCGGATGCAGATCATCCACTGCTGCCGCCTTATTCAAGCAGCGGCACGATCGTGATCGACGACAACGTCGTCCCCGAAGCCCATCGCGCGGCAAAGCTCACCGCTTTGAGGGCCCGCGCCCCCCACGCGTCGCTGATCTATGTGGCTACAAACCACAGCCTCGCGTACGAAAGGTGGGCACGCGTCATGGGCGTCGACTACTATGTCTCGAGGCCGATCGAAGGCGAGTCCTTGAGCCTGGTGCTCGCCCGTTTCCTCGAGCATCGCGCCGCCTTGCGCGGTGACGCTCAAGGTTCAAAGGCGGAGAAGAACACCATGAAAACATTCGTAATGCGCGAACTTGACCATGTCGGCATCGTTGACAAGCCGATTCCCGAGCCAGGCCCCAACGACGCCGTGGTCAAGACCACGCGCGCGCTCATCTGCACCTCGGATTCGCATACGATCCACGGCGCGATCGGTCCGCGCCACAATCTCACTCTCGGCCATGAAGCCGTAGGAATCGTGCACGAGGTCGGGAGCGAAGTGAACCGGTTCAAGCCGGGCGATCGCGTCGTGGTCGGCGCGATTACTCCCGATTGGGGCGACCTCGCCTCACAGGCTGGCCATTCTTCGCAATCAGGCGGTGCGCTCGGCGGCTGGAAATTCGCCAACATCAAGGACGGCGTGTTCGCCGATTACTTCCACGTCAATGACGCCGACGCGAACATGGCGTTGATTCCCTCGGAGGTTAGCGACGAGAGTGCCGTTTACTGCTGCGACATGATGTCGACCGGGTTCATGGCGGCAGAGAACGCAGATATCCCGATCGGCGGCGCGGTGGCGGTGTTCGCGCTCGGGCCGGTCGGGCTGATGGCGGTTGCGGGGGCGAAACTGCGCGGCGCGGGACTAGTGATCGGCGTCGACTCCGTGCCGGCGCGCCAGGAGCTCGCGCGATACTACGGTGCCGATCTGATCATCGATCACGTGCGACGTGATCCGGTTGATGAGATCATGAAGGCGACGCGCGGCGAGGGCGTCGACGCGGCGATCGAGGCGCTCGGTGGCAACGAGCCATTCCAGAATGCGATCAAAGTCACAAGGCCGGGCGGCGTGATCTCAAACGCCGGCTACCACGGCAAAGGCGAGTTCGTAAATATCCCGCGCGCCGAGTGGGGCGTCGGGATGGCGGAGAAAACGATCCGCACCGGGCTATGCCCGGGCGGACGGCTCAGGATGGAGCGTCTGCTGCGGTTGCTCGAGAAAAAGAAAATCGATCCGACGCGGATGACCACGCATCGGTTTTCCTTCGGCGAAATCGAAAAGGCCTTCGCGACGATGGACAAGAAGCTTGACGGCATAATCAAGCCGCTCATCCTGTTTGACTGAACGACGGTCGCGAGCTCGCTACGCCAGAGAGGAGATCGAAATGAATGTCGAACGCGTGATGAAAAGGGACGTCAAAGCCTGCCAGCCGGGCGACAATCTCAACCGGGCCGCGCAACTGATGTGGGAAAGTGCCTGCGGTTGTATCCCCGTCACCGACCAGACCAACAAAATCGTCGGCATACTGACCGATCGGGACATCTGCATGGCCGCCTATACTCAAGGGCGCACGCTGGCGTCGATTTCGGCCGAGAACTCGATGGCGCGGAAGGTCGTCACCTGCCGAATCGATGACGACGTCAGCACCGCAATTCAGTTGATGCGTGAAACGGGCGTGCGGCGTCTGCCGGTGGTCGACGGCGGCGGCGGGCTCAGGGGGATCGTCTCGCTCGATGATCTTGCTGCCGAGTCGCTTCGCAATCTGCGCGGAGCGACCAACCAACGACTGGCAAATGAACTCGGGGAGGCGTTTCTCTCGATTGCATCGCGCAGGGCCCGGCGCACGCACGCCTGAAGTGCTTGTCACTATCGGGACCATCCGCCTCCACTTCCGTGGTTGATCATCGCTAAGTTGTCGCTGATGAGATACGCAATCCCGTCGACGCTCAGTGTATTTCCCTATCTTGTGCATGGAATAATAGTAGCCATTTCACTCGATATGACTCGACGAGGGCGGTTGGCGGGTATTGTTGCGGCGATGGTAGTCACCGTGCTTCTGCCTGACATTCCTTTCACCGCGCGCCTGAGCTAGCAGGTCGATACATATCAGTACTTTTTGTCACCAAACCATAAGAACGCTCTCGAACAGGGTCCCACGCAGGTCTTTTCCTTTGGGATGAATGGAAGCACCATTATCCGGCAGGCGCAGGCGGGGTTAGTCTTCGCGATGGCCAGCGGATGGACCACAGGCGCGCCGGCGGGCCTCGGACGCTACACCTACTCGGCTTTGCAGGATGACGGACGAAGACCTTCCAGTTCCGACCTGGCAAAGACCGTGCTGAGCGAGCTTAGGGTCCAAACGATCGTCATGGCAGCGCGCTACGGAGATGTGGCGGAAGAATGGCGCCGCATAGTCAACCAACCCGCTGAGCGCGTCGACGATGTTCTGCTGAACGGGCTGCCGCGACCGCCAGAACCGGAACCATCGCGCGGCTAGACGGCGGTGTAGCCACCGTCAACCACAAACTCAGCGCCAGTTACAAACGACGCCTCGTTGGACGCAAGGAAGAGCACGACGTAGGCGACTTCCTCGGGCGTGCCGGCCCGCTTCATCGGCGCGAGCGCGGTGATCTCATCGAGCTGCTCCTTCGGGATGATATCGGTCATCGGCGTCCTGATAACTCCGGGATGAACCGAATTCACCCGGATGTTATCGGCAGCGTAGTGCACCGCGGCGACCTTGCTCAGTATGCGCACCGCGCCCTTGGTCCCGTGATACGCGGCCGCGCCAGCCGACCCGATCATGCCGTAGATCGATGAGATGTTGACGATCGCGCCGCCGCCACGCTTGCGCATCGCCGGGACCGCCGTCTTCATCCCGAGCCACACGCCTTTCTGATTCACCGCGACCACGCTGTCCCATTCTTCTTCAGTCGTGTCTTCGATCGGATTGAAGCTCAGGATGCCGGCGTTGTTGACGAGGATATCCAGGCCGCCGAACTCGCGCTCGGCGGCTTCCACAGCGGCGCGCCAGTCCGCGGCCCGCGTCACGTCGAGGTGAACCGCAAGCGCGGTCTTCGATCTCTCTCTGTTGATCTGCGCGGCGACTGCTCTCGATTCGCTGTCGAGCACGTCGCCGACGACGACCTTCGCGCCTTCTGCGGCGAACAATTTTGCCTCGGCCGCGCCTTGCCCGCGCGCGCCGCCGGAGATCAGGGCAACCTTTGCCTTCAGTCGATCCACATTGGACCTCGATCTTTGTTTCGATTGACGCAGCCGCTGTCAGGCTGGCGGCAGCGCAGATTCGCTCAGTGGGTCGCCCGCGATGCGACTATGCCACATCACGCGCGGCTCGCGCATATCCCACGGCATCGCGCGATGCATCAGGCATCTGTTGTCCCACACAACAGCCTCGCCGGGCGTCCAGGTGTGATGGTAGACACGCGGCGGACGGCATGCGAAATCAACCAGCTCCTGCAGCAACCTTTCCGACTCAGCCGCATCCATGTCGGGGATGCCGTAGGCGTGGCGCCCAATCACCAGCGACTTGCGACCGGTCTCGGGATGAACCTTGATGAGCGGCCGAAGTGGCACCGGACCGTTGTGGAAGCCGTAGCCGCTATAATCGCTGCCTTCTTTGGGCATGTGCCCGATCTTCGCCTGGCTGTAGCGCAGCGAATGATGGGCGGCGAGCCGCTCAAGCTTCGCACGCATCGCGTCGTTGAGCGCGTCGTACGCCGCGCGCATGTCGGCCCATCCGGTCTCGCCTCCCGCGGCCGGCACCGTGACCGCACTGAAGACAGCGCCCTTAGCCTGCACGGGCATGTAAGTGCTGTCGTGATGCCATCCCATGTTGCCCTGCAGGATCTTGACGACGTCGCTATGGTCGGTCTCGTTGATGAGCGTGCCGTCGGCCCTGACGTTGCTGATCGGCGCGAACTCGAACTCGAGATTGCCGAATCGCTTGGCGAAGGCGATCTGTTCGTCACGGCTCAGATGCTGATCGGGAAAAATCAGCAGCGCGTATTCGAGCCAAGCGGCGTAGAGTTCGCGGAAAGTCGCATTGTCTACTGTTGCCACCTTGATGCCCGTAATGATCGCGCCGAAGGTGGCGTCGAGCGGTGCGATGTCGAATGAATGAGCCATCGGATCACCTCAACATTAGCGTATCGAGGCGTTTCGCCGCGAATCTATCGAGCATCGAACAAACCGTCAAACTGCCTGCTGAGCTCGGCAAAATGACTTGGCGTGAGATTTTGCAGCGGCAGGATCGTATGCGAGGATGCTCGCGTGAGCGTGAAAATCCAACCGCTGACTGATTCGCAGGTTCCTGCCGCGGGGGCGTTGCTTGCGCGTGCGTTCCACGATGACCCGCTGATGACTTATTCGATTCCCGACGCCGCCGAGCGCGTGCGGCTCCTGCCGGAGGTGTACGCGCGGATGATTCGTTTCGGCACGCTCGCGGGCGAAGTGCACACGACGGCGAACTTCGAAGGCGTCGCGCTTTGGATGCCCCCCGGCGCGACGTGGCCGCGCGAGAAGATCGTCGCCTCGGGGATGCATGAGATCGCGGCTGTTATCGGCGACGCCGCTTATCAGCGTTATCGCGACGTGGTCGGCTGCGAGTGGCAGGCGCGTCAGCGCGACATGGATAACGACTGTTGGTACCTGTTCCTGCTCGGCGTCGAGCCGCGTCTGCAGCGACGTGGACTCGGCGGCGCGCTAATCGGGCCGGTGCTAGCGCGCGCCGACGCCGCGCGTGTCGCCTGCTATCTAGAGACCGAGAACGAGCGCAACGTCGCGTTCTACAAGGAGCAGGGTTTCGATCTTATCGTGATCGGCGAAGAAGCAGACTCAACCGGCGTCCGCTTCTGGTCCTTCCGCCGCTTGCCGCGTCGCTGAGATTGAAGAGAGAAACTCGCTCACCGCTCTGTCATCTGAGCGCAGCCAATTCTCGAAGCGAAGTCGAAAGATCCCGGATCTTTTGGGCGGAGGTTCGCCATCTACGAAGACTCCGGCGAATTGATAGTCGAGATCCTTCACTGCATTCGAGGACGCACTGCGTTCAGAGTGGCAGACGTTCCGAAGCGGCTTGTTGGTGACCAAACAGCCGCTACAGTCTCGCGTCTGCGTTAGGCAATTCTCGAGGCGGAGTTGTATACGTCGAGGTCAACCGAATGCGCAGCTCATCTGAGCGCGCAGTTGAAGGAGCCACGCACATGGCAGGAATCCTCGAAGGCAAAGTCGCGCTGATCACCGGCGCCGGATCGGGAATCGGACGCGCCACCTCGAAAATCTTCGCGCGCGAGGGCGCCAAACTCGTGCTCGCCGACATAGTCGAAGATGGCGGCCAGCAGACGCTGGCCTCGATCACTGACAGCGGCGGCGAGGCGATATTCATCCGCACCGATGTCTCCAGGGAGAGCGACGTCGCCGCCGTGATTGCCAAGGCAGTCTCCGCCTACGGCCGCCTCGATTGCGCTTTCAACAACGCGGGAATCGAGGGCCAGGGCGGCCTCACTCACGAGTGCACGCGCGAGAACTGGGATCGCGTGATCGCCATCAACCTGACCGGCGTATGGCTCTGCATGAAGGCCGAGATCGATCAGCTCATGAAGCAGGGCAAGGGCGGCGCGATCGTGAACACTTCGTCGGGCGCCGGACTCGCTGGCGTGCGCGGGATGCCCGCGTATGTCGCAGCGAAGCACGGCGTCGCAGGCCTCACGCGAGCAGCGGCGATCGAATACGGCCGCCACGGGATTCGCGTCAACGCGGTCTGTCCGGGTCCCATTCGCACTCCCATGATGGCGCGGCTCCTCGGCGAGCGGCCGAACGCCGAAGAGCGTTTCGCGCGCGGCGGTCCCCTGAAGCGTCTCGGCGAGCCGGAGGAAATCGGCGAGAGCGTCGCCTGGCTGTGCTCGGATCACGCGTCCTACGTGACGGGCCTGCCGATGCCGGTGGACGGCGGCTTCATGGCGCAGTGAGCACACTGCGTCATCGCGGACGCCGCTTCACCAATCTCAGCGGCATGTAGATGAGCGCGACGCTGCCGTCCTGTTTGACGATCTGGTTGCGAGTGCGCACGAGCCCGCGATCGGGCCGCGACATGCTCGGCTCGCTCTCAATCACTTCGCACTCGACGTGAATCGTGTCGCCGACGAACGTCGGCCCTTTCACGTCGAGGTTCATGTTGAGGAAAGCGAGGCCAACGCCCTGCAGGACCGATTGGATCAGTAATCCCTCGGCGAAGGTATAAACGAGCGCGCCCGGAACGACGCGCCCCTTGATTGCGGACTCGTGCGCGAGGAACTCGACGTTGGTGAACAGCACCTCGAGCATGCCGGTGGATGAGATGAAGTTGACCAGGTCGGCCTCGGTAATAGTGCGGCCGACGGTCTTGAACTTGCGCCCGACCGGCAGGTCGTCGAAGTAGATTCCGAGGCCTACAGTTTCGATTTCGCTCATCGAGGTTCCCGCTCAAAGCGACTTCATGAACTTGACGATATGCGCGACGGCGGCTTCAAGATTGCCGCTCTCGGTGCGGCCGCTTCTCGCGCGCGGCTTGAACGAGTGATCGCCGTCCTCGATCCACTCAAGGCGAATCTTGCGCGATAGCTTGTAACGCTTGACGTCATCGGGCGTGCCGAACGAGTCGCGCCTGCCCTGCAGGATGAGCGCCGGCGTCTTTAGATTCTCGAGATGCTTCGTGCGCGTGCCTTCGGGCCTGCCTGGCGGATGAAACGGATAGCCGAGGCACACGAGGCCGCGAACCTTGGCTTCATCGGCGACCATGCTCGCCATTCGCCCGCCCATCGATTTGCCGCCGATCACGAGCCGCTCAGGGCCAAACTCGGCAATCACCTCGCGCCAGGATTGCGTCAGGACTGACGGCGAATCGGGCGCGCCGCCCTTGCCCATATCGCGCCGGCGCCGCATATAGGGAAACTCGAAACGGACGACGCGGAAGGCTTCGCCCGCAACGCCCTTCGCAATCACATTCATGAAGGGCGAATCCATCGCTGCGCCCGCGCCGTGCGCGAGCACGAGCGTGAGCGCAGCCGTCTTTGATCCGTCGATTAGGAAATCGCCCACCCAGACCGCATGCGGGATTCGCGGCGATCGCGTTCAGGCTCGCGCCGCCATCGGACCGCGCAGCAACTGACCCGGGAGCGCGCCCGTGTGCTCGTTGTTGCGCAACACGATCTGGCCGCCGACCACCGTCGCGAGCAAGCCCTCGGACTTCTGCTTCAAGCGGCGCGCACCCGCGGGCAGATCGTGCGCCAGCTCGGGCAGCTTCGGCGCGATCTTGGCGGGATCGAAAATGATCACGTCGGCAACGTTGCCCTCGCGGAGCAATCCGCGTCCCTTGAGTCCCCAGTGATACGCGGGCACGAAGCTGAGGAGCCGAATCGCCTCTTCGAGCGTGAGCGCCTGCTTCTCGCGCACCCAGTAACTGAGCACGTGCGTCTGCAGCGACGAGTCCATGATCTGCGAGACGTGCGCGCCCGAGTCAGAGAAGGTCACGACCGCGCGCTTATTCTTCATCATCTCGAGCACGTGTTCCTGATTCTCGTTGACCAGGGTCTGCATGAAGAAGCGCTTCAGGTTCTTTTCGAGCGCCAGATCGATGATGACATCGACTGGGTCCTTGTTCTCGGACTCAGCGATATCGGCCACCGAGCGATATGGCGGCGTTGGCTTGTCGAGCGGGAATATCCACTTGAACCCTCCCATGCGGGCCTCGGCGCCTACTGCCTTCGCCTGCTCGGGGGTGCGCTCGTTCGCCGCGGCCACCAGCTTCTGCCGCGTTTCGGGATTGCGCAGCGCAGCTTCCTGCTCGGCGAGCGGCAGTCTGCGGATTTCGCGCCACGCCGGGATGCGATCGAACGGCATCATCGTCTCGAACGACAGCAGCACGTTGAGCGAGCGGCTGTGAACCTGGATAAACATGCGGCCGCCGGCCTCGGCGGTCTCATCGGCCAGCTTGAAGTATCGCCGCCAGTAGTCCGGCGCGCGGCGCGACGAGAACATCCCGAACGTCACCGGTACGGACGTGTCGACGGCGAGGGCCTTGAGGCGCGCGAGATAATCGTTAAGGCGCTCACCCTCAGCGCCAGTATCTTCGCCAGCGATCTCGAATATGCCCGCGCCGAGCTCGCCCATCACTCCGACCAGTCCTCGTACCTCGTCCCAGTTGGCGATACGGCTCGCGACGGGACGACCATCCGGCGTTTGATGGTTGCTGGTGCGCGAGGTGGTAAATCCGATCGCGCCAGCGCGAATCGCGTTGCGCAGCTCCTCGCGCATCATCGCGAGATCTTCGGCGGTCGCCTTTTCATCGAAGGCGCGCTCGCCCATCACGTAGGTGCGAAGAGCCGAGTGTCCCATGTACGCGGCGTAGTTGATTCCCTTGGGCAGGCGATCTACCGCGTCGAGGTATTCGGCGAACGTGGTCCACGACCACTTGATGCCGGCCTCCATGGCCTCGGGCGAGATGTCCTCGGCGCGCTCGAGGTTGCGCATCACCAGCAGCTTGTCCTTCTCGCCGCATGGTGCCAGCGAGAAACCGCAGTTGCCCATCACGACCGAGGTGACGCCGTGCCAGCATGAGCAGGTGCCGAGCGCGTCCCAGAAGACCTGCGCATCCATGTGCGTGTGCGCATCGACGAGGCCGGGTGAGACCACGTGACCTTCGGCATCGATCGTCTCGCGAGCGCCGTTGCCGATCTTTCCGATTGCCGCAATGCGGCCGCCTTCGATTGCGACATCGCCGCGATAGCGCGGCATCCCGCTACCGTCGATGATGGTGCCGTTGCGAATAATGAGGTCGTACATCGCTCACTCCTTTCCCGGCTTCAGCCTGGGATGCAGTGAAGGACCGACTGGTGCGCCACCGCCGGTCAGTAGGCGATCATTGTGTTGCTGATTGCTTATTTCAGATTCGGGGCCTCACCCGCAAGTGTAGGAGTGGCTTCGATTTAATCCCCTCGAGGTGCACTTCCGGGAACACTGGGTGCATGCAGGCGGTTCAGTATAATAGGTGGTGAAAAGACCGTGATTTCATCTTCGAAAATTGGCGCGCGATGCTCGTTTCTTCTCGCTCTGTTGGTTGGAATGCTCTTCGGATGCAATCGTCCCGTCGCGATTCGCGATTTCACAGGTCCGGCCGAGGCCCACGCCTCGACCTCATCTGAGCAGCAGGCGGTCTTCGCGGGAGGATGTTTCTGGGGCGTCGATGCGGTCTTCAAACGCGTCAAGGGCGTGACGAGAGTGGTCTCGGGCTATGCTGGCGGCAGCGCCGCGACTGCAAACTATGAAGACGTCAGCAGCGGAACGACCGGCCATGCCGAATCGGTCGAAGTCACGTACGACCCGGCCGTTGTCTCGTATGCTCAGCTGCTGAAGGTGTTCTTCTTCGTTGCGCACGATCCCACGGAGCTGAATCGGCAGGGACCGGACACTGGCACCAACTATCGCTCGGTAATCTTCTACGAGAACGACGCGCAGCAGAAGATCGCGAACGACTATATTGCTCAGCTGACGAAGGAGAATGTTTTTCCGAGGCCAATCGTAACGCAGGTCGTGCCACTCAATCACTTCTACCCGGCGGAGAACTATCATCAGAACTACTTTGAGCTGCACCCCGACAATCCGTACATCGTCTTCAACGATTGGCCGAAGGTCAACGATCTGAAAGATAAACTACCGGCCCTCTATCAGCCGTATCCCGCCACGACCGCGCAACGCTGAAATCAGCGCGTAATCAAATCGTAGGCCGCTGGCATCAGTTACCCTTGACGCTCGGTAGCAGCCTGCCTATATAATTCGGGCCGTTGCCAGAGCGCGGACCGGTTGATCCGCACTACTCGCTTCCGGTGCTTTTCCGCGGATAGTCAAATGACTATTCACCTCCTATTGACTACATAGTCGAGCGTGACTTGACTATGTAATTCACCGCGCGGGACGGTGCATGAAACGTTGGCTTCCAATTCTGATTGGCCTGGTCGGATCGCCGATCATCGCGTTCGCCAACGATTGGGGGATGGGAGCAAGCAACGCAAAGATCCCACCTCCCACCATCTTCACTCCTGTTTCAACTCCGGCTAACGAAATCGACACGGTCGCGTACTTTACGATCACCGTCTGCGCCGCGATCTTTGTGATCGTCGCTGGCCTGGTCGTTTACAGCATCATCCGATTTCGTGAACCCCCCGGCGACGACGGCCGCGAACCCGCGCAGGTCTATGGCAGCAATCCGATTGAGTTTGCATGGACCACGGTTCCTATTCTGATCGTGTTCGTTCTTATCCTGACGACTGCGCGCACAATCTACAGTGTCCAGGCCGCGCCGCGTCCGCCCGATTCGATTCTAGTTCACGTGATCGGTCACCAGTGGTGGTGGGAGTTCAGGTACCCGGAACTCGGCGTCGTAACGGCGAATGAATTGCACGTGCCACTCAGTGATCGCGCGCATCCGACACCAACGTTCCTCGATCTCGAGTCGGCTGATGTCGCGCATAGCTTCTGGGTGCCGCGCCTTGCCGGAAAAACCGATGTCATTCCCAATCGCAAGAACACCATGTGGATCGATCCGCATCAGCCGGGCATCTATCTCGGACAATGCGCCGAATACTGTGGTACTGAACACGCGCTAATGTTGCTTCGTGTGGTCGTCGAGCCGCGGCCGGATTTCGATCGATGGATCGCAGCGCAAAAGCAACGGGCGGTTGCAGACGCATCGGTCGATCACGGCCGCCAGATTTTCGAAACCACCGCATGCGTCAACTGTCACGTAGTTCAAGGTACCGCCGCGGAGGGCCGTTTCGGTCCCGATCTCACCCATTTGATGGCACGTGAGACAATCGGCGCCGGCGCCGCGATGAACACTCCGGACAATCTGAAAACCTGGGTGCACGATCCAAGCACCATCAAGCCCGGGGCCCTGATGCCCGCGATGAACCTGAGCCAGAAGGACCTCGACGACTTGGTCGCATACCTGGTCACGCTTCATTAGACGGAGAGACAATGGCGGGCAGTATCGAACAACGAATTCCGCTCGGCGCTGAAGGCGCGGTATCCCTTCCTCTGCTCGACAGAATCCACCAGTGGGTCGTCACCGTCGATCATAAGCGCCTCGGCCTGATGTACATCGCAGGCGGCTTGGTCTTCTTCATCGTCGCCGGTTTGCAGGCGATGACAATTCGGCTGCAACTCGCGATTCCCAACGCCGGCATCGTACCGCCCGACATGTTCAACCGCCTGATGACGATGCACGGCACGACGATGGTGTTCCTGGTCGGGATGCCGATCCTGACGGGATTCTTCAACTACCTGGTGCCGTTGATGATCGGCGCGCGCGACCTGGCTTTCCCGCGTCTCAACGCATTCGGTTTCTGGCTCTGGCTATTCGGAGCATTACTACTTTACTTCAGTTACATCGGCGGCAACGGTCTATACGGAGCGGGCAGCGCGCCCGATGTCGGATGGTTTGCCTACGCGCCGTTGACCGAGCGCGCTTTCTCGCGTGGCAACAGCACTGACTATTGGATACTGAGTATTTTCCTGACCAGCGTCGGCTCGACTGCGACCGCACTCAATCTCATCACCACGACCTTCACGATGCGATGCGAGGGCATGACTCTCAGGAAGATGCCGGTGCTGGTGTGGATGTCGCTTGTAGTCTCTTTCATGATCTTGATCGTGCTCCCGCCGCTGAGTGCGGCCCAGGTGATGCTCCTGCTCGATCGCTTCGTCGGCGCCCACTTCTTTGATACGCAAGCCGGCGGCTCGGCGGTACTGTGGCAGCATTTCTTCTGGATCTTCGGCCATCCTGAGGTCTACATCCTTGTCATTCCTGCCTTTGGGTTCGCTTCAGAAATCATTCCGGTCTTCTCGCGCAAGGTGATATTCGGCTACGAAGTGATGGTGGCAGCGACGGTGGCGATCGGCTTCATCAGCATGAGCGTGTGGGCGCATCACATGTTCGCAGTCGGTATGACGCCCGCCGGCAATGCATTCTTCGCGACCTCGACGATGTTGGTCGGAGTGCCGACGGGCATCAAGATCTTCAACTGGATAGGCACGATGTGGGGCGGGAAGATTCGCTTCAAGGTGCCGATGCTGTTCTCGGTTGCGTTTCTGTTGCAATTCCTGATCGCGGGTCTCACCGGCATCATGTTGGCCGTCGCGCCGTTCGATTGGCAACTGACGGATACCTATTTCGTCGTTGCTCATTTCCATTACGTATTGGTCGGCGCGATCATATTCATGATATTCGCGGCGGTTTACTATTGGTTCCCCAAGGCCACTGGAAAAATGCTGAATGAGCATCTTGGCAAGTGGCACTTCTGGCTGTTTTTCATCGGCTTCCACCTCACCTTCGATACGATGCACTTTGCCGGTCTGCATGGCATGCCGCGGCGAATATATACCTATCAACCCGGTCGCGGCCTCGACACGCTGAATCTTATTGAGACGTTTGGAGCACTGGTTCAAGCGGCTGCTGTACTCTGCCTGTTTGTCAACGTGGTGCGCTCGCTGCGCTCGGGCGAAGAGGCGGGGAACGATCCGTGGGATGCATGGACGCTGGAATGGGCGACGACATCGCCGCCCCCGGCGTACAACTTTGTTGAACAACCGGTGGTCCGAAGCCGCAGACCACTGTGGGATCTCAAGCACCCGGACGATCCGGACTCGAAGTACGAATGATTCCTACGAGGAAACAATAATGGCTGCCGCGCCGGCCGTCGCGAACCAATCGCAGATCGAATGGAAAGGCAGCCTGCCCGAAAAAGGCAGAGTGGGGATCCTCTTGCTGATTCTCACCGAGTCGTCGTTCTTCGCGATCTTCGTGGTCGCCTATCTCTTCTATATCGGCAAAAGCCTGAACGGCCCGTACCCCAAGGATGTCCTCTCGCCGCCCATAATCAATACCATCTGTTTATTGTCGAGCAGCATCACGATCGTTTTCGCCGTGCGTGCTTTGCGCGTCGGTTCGATTGGAACCTTCACGCTGTGGTGGCTTGTGACACTTGCCCTCGGCCTCGAGTTCATGATTGGTACCGGCCTCGAGTGGCAGGAACTAATCTACCACGACGGACTGACTATTAGTACAAATTTGTTTGGTACTACTTTTTTCTCACTCGTGGGATTGCATGCATTGCACGTGACGATCGGGCTGATCCTGATTCTGTTTGTGAGTATTCTCACTCTGCTCGGCTACATGGATCGCCGTTATGCTGAACGTACCGAAATACTCTCCTGGTACTGGCACTTCGTCGACGCGGTCTGGGTCGTAGTGTTTACAACTGTATATGTAATCGGCCGTTGATTGACCCATTGCAATGGTAGAGAACAGTCAAAACGAAGTGCGCTTGCCGGCGCCCAGCGCCGCGCCGATGCTGTTCGCGCTTGGTATCACGCTCGCCTTCGCCGGAGTGGTAACCAGCGTGTCCGTTAGTATCGTCGGGATCGTCATTGCAATAGCGGGCGCCGTCAGTTGGTTCAGCGAAGTTCTTCCAACTGAGCACGAAGAAATGGTAACCGTGACGCCTGAGTCAGTCGTCGTGGTTCAGGCGAAACTCCCCGTCGCCTACCTCGAAGTCGGCGAGCAGCTCAACCGCGCCGTTCTGCCGCTCGAGATTTTTCCTTACACTGCCGGCATCAAGGGTGGCATCGCCGGTGGCGTGGTGATGGCCGTGCTGGCCGTTGTCCAGGGCATCATCTTTCACGGCAGCCCGTGGTATACGATTAACATTCTGGCCGCGACCGCGATGCCGAGCTTGGCGCAAGCCACCACGGCAACGCTGTCGGCGTTCAATCCCGAGACGTTGGCGATAGCGTTACTGATCCACGCAACCGCGTCATTGCTGGTCGGCCTGCTGTACGGCGTGATGCTGCCGATGTTTCCGCGCTATCCCGCGTTCTTCGCGGCGATCGTGGCGCCGCTGTTATGGACGGGACTCCTGTGGGCGACACTCGACGTGATCAACCCGGTGCTTGATCTGAGAATCGAGTGGCGCTGGTTCATTCTTTGCCAGATAGCCTTTGGCGCCGTCGCCGGCTACGTAGTCGATCGCACTGAGAAAGTGCGCACCCTTCAGCATCTGCCATTCGCCGTTCGAACAGGTATCGAGGCGCGTTACCGTGCCAATGACGATCAGAAGGGCGACGCCTGATGTCCGCGAGAAGGCACTGGGGATTGGCGTTGAGCTCGTCGATGCTCGCGCTCGGGCTGTCAGCATGCAACTCGCTGCCGGGCCGCCCTGCACGCGCCGACTACCCACTTCGCCCGTCAGCAGTAACTAACTATTCGGAACTGTATAATGAGAACTGCGCCGGCTGTCATGGCGTTGACGGAAAGTTCGGCGCGGCGTTCGCGCTCAACAACCCCGTCTACCTGGGCATCGTCGACGACAAGAGGTTGACCAACATCGTCGCGCGCGGAGTCGATGGCACCGCGATGCCTCCGTTCGCCGCTAGCGCTGGCGGCGCTCTGACCGATGAACAGATCGCAATTATCGTCGGCGGCATGCGCAAGCAATGGGCTCGCGACGGCGCCGCTGAAGGCGCGCCGTCCTACGCCACCAATGGCCCAGGTGATCCGGCTCAGGGCACTAAAGTTTTCGCAACCTTTTGTGCGTCATGTCACGGCGCCGACGGCAAAGGGGGCGCCGCACCTGGATCGATCGTCAACGGTTCGTTCCTGGCTCTGACGAGCGACCAGGATTTGCGTGCAATAGTCATTGCGGGCCGCCCCGACCTTGGTCATCCGGACTGGAAGGATTATTTGGCAGGCGAGCCGATGACGGCGCAACAAGTATCCGATGTCGTCGCGTGGCTCGCGTCGAAGCGCCCGGCTATGCCGCGCGGCGCATCGTATGCACAGCGTAATTGACTAGCAATTGGAATGAGTATGGACGAAATAGTCAATAACAAGGACTCGGGCGCCGAAGAATCGACCTCGCGAAGAACTTTTCTGCTTCGCCTTGCGGTCTTCCTCAACGCCATCGCGATCGCATTGTTTGCGATTCCAGTTATCGGGTACGTCCTTTCACCGGCGCGCCGCATCGAATGGCTGAGATGGATACCTATCGGCAACCTCAGTGATTTTCCCGAAAATGAGACGAGACTGGCCGAGTATGTAAATCCCTTCAGAAAACCCTGGGACGGCGAAACTTCGAAGATTCCATGCTGGGTGCGCCGGGAGAGCGGCGACAATTTCACCATCTTCGCGATCAACTGCACGCATCTCGGATGCCCCGTGCGATGGTTCGCCGAATCGGGGCTTTTCATGTGCCCGTGTCATGGCGGCGTTTACTATGCCGATGGTAGGGAAGCTTCCGGACCGCCGCCGCGGCCGCTCTATAGATACCAACACAAGGTTGAGGCAGGACGGCTCTGGGTGCGAGCGGGAGAGCTCCCGACCCTCGGCCAACCGCAGGCCTAGAGGCGCATCAACGGCGCGCTCGCCATGCCACTACGAGATTGGACCAAAGCGATCGGCGACTGGTTCGAGCTGCGGCTTGGTCTCAGTTCTACCTTATCCGAAGTCGCTGCCCACCCCGTGCCGCGCAGCTCAGCAAGCTGGTGGTACGTCTTCGGCAGCGCCACCTTCGTCATCTTTATTATGCAGATCGTTACCGGGATCTGCCTCGCCACCGTCTATACTCCGTCGGCCGAAGGCGCCTGGTCGAGCCTCATATACCTGAACTATACTCAGCCGCTCGGATGGTATCTGCGTGCGCTTCACGGCTGGGGCTCGGACTTCATGGTCGGCCTCATGTTCGTGCACATGGCGCAGGTCTATTTGTTCGGCGCCTATAAGTATCCGCGTGAGCTCACCTGGGTGGCAGGATGCGTCCTCCTGCTATGCACGCTTGGCATGGCGTTCACCGGCCAGGTCTTGAGATTTGATCAGGATGCCTATTGGGGACTCGGCATCGGCGCGTCGATCGTTGGACGCTTTCCATTCGTTGGCTTCAAGCTGGTACATCTCATTCTTGGCGGACCGATCATCGCCGCCGAAACCCTCTCAAGATTCTTCGCGCTGCACGTTTTCGTTATTCCCGGAATACTCATTGGATTCGTCGCACTCCATCTGTTCCTGGTTCTCAAGTTGGGAATCAATGAGTATCCAATGCCCGGTCGAATAGTCACTCGTGAACACTATTTGCAAGATTACGAGCGGACTGTCACCGGCGATGGTGAGCCGTTTTTTCCATTTGCCGCGCAGAAGGACATGGTATT
This sequence comes from Candidatus Binataceae bacterium, assembly GCA_030038355.1. Lineage (GTDB taxonomy): Bacteria > Desulfobacterota > Binatia > Binatales > Binataceae > JASHPB01. The sequence goes on along the minus strand of JASHPB010000023.1, from coordinate 6,552 downwards.
CGCCGGCATCATCATTCTTGCGCTGCTAGTCGTTGCAGCGATCTCGGGACCCTTCGGCCCCAATGGCCAGCCCGATCCGACGATCATTAAAACGGTCCCACGCCCGGACTTCTTCTTCCTCTGGTTGTTCGCGGTCTTCGCGCTCCTGCCGCCATGGAGCGAGACCTTCCTGATGCTGGTCGGCCCGCCGATCGTGATTGCACTTTTGTTCGCACTCCCTTTTATCTCGGGCACCGGCGAAAAGAGTTGGCGACGACGCCCAATCTCAGTCGTAATAGTCATTCTGGCATTCACTACTATTGGCACGCTCACCTGGCTTGGCACCTTCTCGCCATGGTCGCCGAAAATGGAAGCTTGGAGCGAAGCGCCGACTCCCGTCGATTACGTGAAGGGCCGCACTCCGCTCGAGTTGCAGGGCGCCATTCTGATTCAAAGCAAGCAATGCCGCAACTGCCATGCGCTCGGTGGCGAAGGCGGAATGCGCGGTCCCGCTTTGGACGACGTCGCGACCCGACTCACGCCCGATCAGATCGTGCGGCAGATCATTCAAGGCGGCGGCAACATGCCGGCCTACGGCAAGAATCTTAGCCCCGCCGAGGTCAACGCAATCGTCGCGTTCCTCAACACGATGCATCCGCGGAGCGAGCTCGGCGCACGCAATTCGGTGAAGCCTGAGCAGCCGATCTCCGACGTCGACTCGCATCATTCGCCTGCGCAGTGATTCGTGGATGCTCTGATTCGTACCGCGGTTGAATCGTGGTCGCCGCCGTGGCCGCGGATTGCGACGCTCCTGATCATCGCTGCGGTGTACGCGCGCGGCTTGGTGCGGTTGCATCGCCAGATGCCCGAGCGATTCCCAATGCGACGCCTCGGATTCTTTCTCGGCGGCATCACAACTCTTTTCATCGCCATCGCGTCGCCGCTCGAGGAACTCGACGATCTGCTGCTCCAGGTGCATATGATTCAGCACCTGCTCTTGATGATCGTCGCCCCCGCGTTGCTCCTCGCCGGCGCTCCTTTGATTCCGCTCGTGCGCGGCCTGCCTGTCATCGTTGCCAAGTCTGTGGTCGGCCCGATTTCCAGGTCGCAATCTCTACGAGCAATTTTCAACTGGCTGACTGAGCCGCTCGTATGCTGGTTCGCCTTCGCGGTTGCGACCTGGGGATGGCATACGCCGGCGGCTTTTCAGCTCGCGCTCCGATCGCCGCTTGCGCACGCCTTCGAGCATGCCTGTTTTTTCTGTACCGCATTGATGTTTTGGTGGCCCGTCATTCAACCCTGGCCCAGCATCGCGCGATGGCCGCGGTGGACGATGGTTCCCTACCTGCTATTCGCCGATTTGCAGAACACGGCACTCGCGGCAATACTCACCTTTCTCGGCCGACTGCTATATCCGATGTATGCGGCCGCACCGCGAGTTGCGGGAATCTCGCCGCTCGACGATCAGATAATTGCCGGAGTTATAATGTGGGTGCCGGCTTCCTTCTTCTATCTCGTTCCGGGTGCGGTGATCCTGATGCGCTATCTGTCACCGCGAGGAATGATCCTTCCGCCACGCATCGGATCGCGCAGCGATCGCGAGCTCAAGCTCGCCGCGAGGACCTGAAGACATGAAACACGAATACTGGGAAATGGTTCAGGCGATGCCCGCCGCCGAAATCGCTGTATTGATGAAACGCTTCGAGGACCTCGGACTCTACGGAGTCTGGGTGCCCCAACTGCACTCGCCGCCGTTTCCCACACTGGCCGCGATGGCGATGGCGACCACGCGACTCAAACTCGGCTCGGGAATCGCACTCGCGTTTACCCGCAGCCCGATGGAAACGGCACTGAGCGCGCTCGACCTCGATCGAATCAGCGGCGGCCGCGTGGTTCTGGGACTTGGCACGGGCGTGCGGACCTGGAACGAGAACATCCATGGAATCGTCTATGGCAAACCAGTCGCGCATCTGCGCGAAGTCGTTAACGCAGTGCGCGCAATCATGGGGAAGGGACACAGCGGCGAGCTCGGCCGAATCGATGGCGAGTATCACAAGCTCGATCTGCGCGCGTTCCGAGCGCGGAAGCCCGTTCGCGCATCAATTCCGATCTACCTGCCGGCGCTCTTTCGAAACACGGTCGTCGTCGCGGGACAAATCGCGGACGGCTTGATGGGACATCCGGTGTGGTCGCTCAGCAAGATCGAGGAATATGATCGCACGCTCGCTGATTCATTGGCCTCGAGCGGCCGCGCGCGAAGCAGTTTTCATGTGAACCTCTGGAACTACGTTGCGATGGCGCGCGATCGCAAACAGGCGATCGATGACATGCGCGGCACCGTCGCCTTCTACGCCAGCGTTGCGCAATACGAGAAGTACTACACCGATCATGGATTCGGCGCCGCGGCGCGCGCCGCAGCCGAAGCTGCTGCGCGCGGCGATACCACGGCGATGCTGCGCGCGATTCCAGATGAAATGGTGACGACTTTCGCGATCGCCGGCACGCTCGACGAAGCGCGCGAACGCGTTGACAATATGTGGCGCTATGCTGATTCTCTTACGCTCTCGCCGCCGCAGTACTTTCTATCCGCGGCGCGGCTCAGCCAATATCGGACCGCTATCGTCGACGTCTTTTACGAGGCGTAGCGTCGCACGCGCGGTCAGGTGGTCGCGCTGCTCTTGGTTTCCGGCGGATTGACGAAAACCGCCGCGGTCACGACCGTCGTCCAAAGCCCATCGCGATCGCCCACGGCCGATTGCGTGATGTTGCGCGTCTTGACGATCTTGTCCGAGAGGCGCCACACGTCCTTGCGCTCGTCGTAACTGACGTTGGGATCGAAATCGACGCCGAGTGCCGTCGCGAGCATCGTCGCCGCAAGATCCTCGGCATAGTCGCCGGCGCGTTCGTCGGTCTCACCGAAACTCTTGTGCTCCGAGAGGTAGCCATACTGCTTGGGATCCGCCGGTATGGCGAGGCCGACCGACGCCGCTACCAGGCGATGCGGCTCGTTGGTCGAGTTGTCGTACATCACCGCGTAAACGATTTGTCCGGGCGTCAGCGTCTTCAGCCCGTCCTGGATCGAAACGACTCTGCAGTTGGGTGGAAAAATCGAGCTCACTCGCACCAGGTTGAACTCGGCAATTCGCGCGTCGCGCAACGCGAGCTCGAACGAGGTGAGCTTCTCCCGATGCTTGCCGACACCCTTGGTGAGAAAAATCCCGCTGCCAATTGGACCCATCGATTATTCCTTGCATCCGCCGCCGGTCTCGGAGCACAGCGAATTTCTGCCCGCCGATTTTAACCTCTACTCCCCGGCACGCAACCGCGTGCGGTAACAGAACCGCAACAAAGTTCCGTTGCCGAGGAATCGGTCGCGATCTACTTTCGTAGATCCGTGGCCGCGCCCCGGCGGCATGCGCAAACGATCTTAGGAGTGAAAGTTTTGCTTATGAGCTATGGGCGATCAAGCGTTGGTCTCGGAACGCTACTGTCGGTCTGCCTGACTGCGGCAATAGCGATTGCCGGGTCGACCGCGCCTCACCCCACCGTCACTCCAATCAAGCACTTGTTCATAATCGTCGGCGAAAATCACAGCTTCGACAATCTGTTCGGTGTCTATCAACCTCATCGCGGTCAAAAGGTAGTTAATTTACTATCCGAAGGAATAGTCAATCTCGACGGTTCACCTGGTCAGCACTTCGACAAGGCGCGCCAATGGCAGGCGTCGGAAACGGACAGATACTCCATTACGCCGCGCCGAACTACGCCGTACACCGCTTTGCCGCAGCCGAATACCAATTTTTCGTTCGGCCGGCCTATCAATGTTCCCGATACTCGCTTCCCGGCAAATCTGCCCGATGGGCCATTCCAAATCACCAAGTATACTGCATACCAGCTCTCCTTCACCGGCGATCCGGTTCATCGGTTCTTTCAGATGTGGCAGCAATACGACGAGGGCCGCAACGATCTATTCATCTGGGATGCGGTGACTATCGGAATGGGCAGTGGCGGCAAACCACCGCCCTCGCCTTTTACCGATCAGAGCACCACGCAGGGTGGGATCTCGATGGGCTTCTATAACATGAGCGCTGGCGACGCACCCGTGTTCAAATTTATCGCCGACCACTATGCGCTCAATGACAACTTCCACCAGGGCATCATGGGCGGCACCGGCGCCAGCTTTATCTACCTTGGTACGGGAGACGTTGCATTTTATAGCGACGGCAATGGCAACGCGATGAAACCGCCCGATGACCTGATCGAAGACCCCGATCCCTGGCCAGGATCGAACAACTGGTACCAGCGCGATGGCTACAGGAGCGGTTCCTACGTGAATTGCTCAGACCCGGCGAGCGCGGGAGTCGCTCCGATACGTGACTACCTGCGTGCGCGGCATCGCGCGCCGAACTGCGATCGAGATCATTATTACCTGGTCAACAACTACGGTCCTGCATACAACCCGGATGGTTCACTCGTCGATGTAAACGCGCATCCTTATACTCTGCCTCCGCAGACGTTACCCAATATCGGGGAAGCACTGACTCGCGCCGGAGTATCATGGAAATACTACATCGGCGGGTTGCAGCCGGGCGGCGCCAACGATGCGTGGTGCTCGATCTGTAATCCATTGCAGTTCAGTAAAAACGTGATGACTACGGCACTGCGCAAAAACATAACCGGCATGTCGAAATTCTATGCCGACGCTGCGCAGGGCAAGCTGCCCGCCGTCTCGTTCATCAGGCCCTACGAACCCTACTCGGCTCATCCATCCAACTCCGCGATGTCGGCATATGAGTATTTTGTACTGAGTATTGCAAATAATATTATCAGCAGGCCGAAACTGTTCGCCGACTCGGCCATCATGATTACCTTCGACGAAGGCGGCGGCTATTACGATACCGGATATATTCAGACTCTAGACTTTTTCGGCGACGGCACGCGCATTCCTCTGCTCGTGATTTCACCTTATGTGAGGCCGGGCGCGATCGACCACACCTATTGCGATCATGCCTCGATACTCAAATTCATCGAAGCGAACTGGAATATTCATCCGCTTTCGGATCGAAGCCGCGACCGGTTGCCCAATCCGATCGCCGCTCCGGATAATCCCTATCTTCCAACCAACGGACCAGCTATCGGCGATCTGCTGAACATGTTCGATTTCTCGCGCCCGCGGACCAAGCCAACGCTGGTTATCCCGGGCGGCTCATAGTCGCCAATGCGGGCCTTGCGTCAGCGTCGCGCGGCTTGTCGAATTGATTGTGCCCTCAGTGGCAATTGTGTACGCGAGGCCGCAATCGAAGATGAAGCCGAACGAATTTCATGCCCTCGATGTTGATGTGGCACGCGCACGAATCGTGTTGTCGTTGCTCGCGATGCTCACGCTATATGTCGACCCCACAACAACGGGCGGGCTTTTTCATTTGACCACCGTCGCGCTCGTCACGCTACTTTGTCATCTGACGTACAGCGTCTCATTCTACTTTGCGCTGCGGATCGGTTTCGCGATCCGAAATCTGCAGGCGGTTTCAATCGCGCTCGATCTTCTCTTCGCAACGATGGTCGCGTTCCTGACCGAGGGCCAGACCAGTCCCGCCTACATTTTTTTCGTATTTGCCATTCTCGCCGTCGGAGTACGCGCGTCATTGAAGGCAACCATCGCTATAACCCTATCGAGCGTGCTGCTCTATTTGCTCGTGATCGCATTTGCGGATCGGCTCAACAGTCAGTACGTGATGCGCGCCGTGTATCTCGCAATCGCCGGCTATCTAATCGGCTTCTTCGGACAGCAGCGCGCATTGTTTGAACTACGAATCCGCGAGCTCGAGACGCGCGCGGAGCGTCATTCGATCGCGCGCTCTCTGCACGATGGATACGTTCAGGCGCTCGCCGGTGTGAACCTCCGTCTCGAGACCTGCCGCGAGCTGCTCGCGAGAGAACGTCCCGAGCAGGCGCTTCGCGAGCTGACCGAATTGCAGCGCGGCGTAGCACGCGAGTATGACGAGGTACGCGTGTATATCCGCTCGCTGGCCGGAGTCGAGGGCGATGTATCGCGTGAAACCTTGAAGGACAGTTCCGATCCTCGGCTTGACCTGAATGCGAATTTCACCGGACGCGTGTCGACGGGTGAGCATCTCCTGCAGATCGTCCTCGAGGGTCTGCGCAACGTACGCCGCCATGCGATGGCTAGTCTCGTGAGTATCGAATTGCAAACGGTGCAGGGTGCAATCCATATTATCATTGAGGACGATGGCATCGGTTTCACGGATAGCGATGATCCACCATGGGTAATCGCGTCGCGCGTTGCCGAACTCGGCGGCGAAATTGTGCTCGCACAAAATGGCGCCGCGCGCCTCGAAATTACGATGCCCAATTCCTAGATGCCGATGCCCATTCGTCTGAGTATCGCTGACGATCACGCGCTTTTCCGCCAAGGGCTTAGATCGCTCCTGCTGCTGCAATCCGATATCGAGGTGGTTTCCGAGGTCGAACGCGCCGATCAGCTCGACGCGACGCTGGCCGCGAATCCCTGCGACCTTCTGCTCCTCGATCTGCAGATGGAGCGCTGGATGA
>JASHPB010000194.1 GCA_030038355.1 Candidatus Binataceae bacterium | reverse complement strand
GCGATCGTCAAAGGGCACAAAGTCGCGGGCACCGTGCAGGCGATGGTCGTGCCGGGATCGCATCGCGTGAAAGAAGAGGCGGAGCAACTTGGGCTCGACAGGATTTTTCGCGAGGCGGGCTTCGAGTGGCGCGAGCCGGGCTGCTCGATGTGCCTCGGCATGAACCCGGACATCCTGCAGCCGGGCGAGCGATGCGCGAGCACGTCGAACCGCAACTTCGAAGGGCGGCAGGGCAAGGGCGGCCGGACGCACCTGGTGAGTCCCGAGATGGCGGCGGCCGCCGCGATCGCGGGGCACTTCGTGGACGTGCGCCGCTGGAGCAACTAGCGAGGAATCGATGAACGCCTTCAAGAACTTCACGGCACAGGTGGCGCCGCTCGATCGCGCCAACGTCGACACCGATCAGATCATCCCGAAACAGTTCCTGAAGGCTGTTGTGCGCACCGGATTGCGTAGCGGCTTGTTCTACGACTGGCGGCTGAATCCGGACGGCAGCGAAAATCCAGACTTCGTTCTGAATCGGGCGCGATTCAAGGGCTCGGGCGTGCTGGTCACGCGGCAGAACTTTGGCTCTGGAAGCTCGCGAGAGCATGCGGTGTGGGCGCTTGCGGATTTTGGCTTCAAGGCGGTGATTGCGCCGTCCTTCGCCGACATCTTCCACAACAACTGTTTCAAGAACGGCCTGCTGCCGATCGAGCTTAAGCCGGATGAAGTAGAGCATCTGATGCGCGCGACTTCGGACTATGAGTCGTACCGTCTGACGGTTGACCTGGTAAACCAGATAGTCTCCGATGACTTTGGCTGGTCGGCGCACTTCGAGATTGAACCGTTTCAGAAGAGATGCCTGCTCGAGGGGCTCGACGATATTGCGCTGACTCTCGTGCATGAGAAGGAAATCGCCGCCTACGAGGGGAAGCATCCGACGCCGTATCGCGAGGCGTGATGTCATGAAGCCGACGACTATCGTGCTCGCGCTGATTCTCCCGGCTATGGCGTCGTCGTGCTGGTACTACTCGCGGACGCCGAGCGGTAACGCCGGATGCGAGAAGACCTCTTATGGCTTCCTCACGGCATCGTCGCAGAGCGAGTCGTGCCCGGAAGCGTCGCCCGCTCCGAGTCCGATTCCGCCGGGAGCGCCCGAGGCACCCGGCATAACACCACAGCCGCCCCTCGCCGAACCCGCGCCGCAGTAGAACTGTAGGCGCATCACTGTTGCAGCTACCCGCGACAATCGTTGTACCGCCCGACAAGGATGGGATGCGGCTCGATGTGTTGGTGGCGGCCGAGCTCTATCCCGAGTACTCGCGCTCGCAGGCGGCACGCCTCATCAAGGCCGGCCTCGTCGCTGTTGACGGCGCCGCCGCGCGTCCATCGAGTGCGGCCCGCGCAGGCGCACGAATCGAGATCAGCCCTCCGCCGCGCGGCAGCGACGCCGCGATGCCGACCGAGGCGCCGCCGATCGACGTGCTCTTCGCCGACGCCGAGGTGATCATGGTCAACAAGCCGGCTGGCATGACAGTGCATCCCGCGCCGGGCCATCATGACGGCACACTGGTCGATGCGCTGCTCGCGCGCTTCCCCGATATCGCCGCGATGGCCGAGCCCGACGGCGTGCTGCGCCCTGGAATCGTGCATCGTCTCGACAAGGACACGTCGGGCCTGATGGTTGTCGCGCGGACGCCATTCGCGAAGACGTCGCTTTCGCGCCAGTTCAAGGATCGAACGGTAAAGAAAACCTACCTCGCGATCGTGCGCGGCATCGTCACGCGCGACTCGATCAGAATAGAGCGGCCGCTCGGACGCCATCCGGTCGAGCGCAAACGAATGTCCGTCAATTCGCGGCTCGCGCGCGACGCAATCAGCAACATCAGCGTGCTCGAGAGGTTCCCCGTGATCGGCCGCGACAATCCGGGATCGACACTCGTCCTCGTGCGTCCCGAGACCGGCCGGATGCATCAGATCCGGGTGCATCTCACCTCGATTGGGCATCCATGCCTCGGTGACCCTCTGTATGGTGGCCGCGCCGGCGCCAACGCCGACTTCGATCGCCAGGCGCTGCACGCGCTCGCGCTTTCGTTTGATCATCCTCGAACCAACGAACGGCTGGAGTTCATCGCCCCAGTCGCGTCCGATATGGAGCGTTACCTGCGGGCTCGCGGTCTCAAGTCATCGAGCCTGACTGGCGACTGGATTTCAGTCGTTTAGAGAAGCCCGTTGACTTCCTACCATTGCTTGGATAGCGTTTTATTTGAGCTTCCGCACGGAATGCAGTGCGAGGCGGTCAGAGTTCCCGCCTCACGGCGTTCCCAAATCCGAACCCAAGGCGTCTTTTGCTTCGATTCCCGACCTTCTGGGGCACGAGTAAACTAACCGGACGATCTTTCCGGTCGGAAGTCGGGGGATCGCGTCTTTAGCCTGCGGCAGGGCCGCAGCATTCATGCAAAGTGAGATTTAAGGTTGCGGGGAAGGCACATGGCTAGAAGCAGAGGGGTCGCAAAGCACGAGATGCGTGAGCCCATCGATGAGGCGCCGGGTCCGCGGCTCGAGCCGCGCGAACGCAGCGAACGGAGCCAGTTCAATCCTACACTGGCGCCGCCCGCGCCCGTCATCAGCGACGACGGCGTCCTCAATTTGAAGGCGCTCAAGCGCGCCAAGATCGGAGACCTGGCCGGCACGGCGCGCGACTTCAACGTCGAGAACGCCACCAACATGCGCAAGCAGGAGATGATCTTCAACATCCTGCAGGCGCAGGCCTCTCGGAACGGATCGATCCTCGGCGAAGGCGTGCTCGAGATCTTGCCCGACGGCTTCGGCTTCCTGCGCGCTCCCGATTACAACTACTTGCCTGGACCGGACGACATCTATATCTCGCCGAGCCAGATCCGGAAGTTCAACCTGCGCACTGGCGACGTGGTCTCGGGTCTGATTCGGCCGCCCAAGGAAGGCGAGCGCTACTTCGCGTTGCTCAAGGTCGAATCGATCAACTACGAAGAGCCGGAGCGCGCCCGCGACAAGATCCTGTTCGACAACCTGACGCCGCTCTACCCCGCCGAGCGCATCAAGCTCGAATATGATCACGAAGACCTGACCACGCGCGTCATCGACCTGGTCGCGCCTATCGGCAAGGGCCAGCGCGGACTCATCGTGGCGGCGCCGTTCACCGGCAAGACCATGATGCTGCAGGCGATCGCCAAAGCGATCGCGCATAACCATCCAGAGATCATTTTGATAGTGCTGCTCGTCGATGAGCGGCCGGAAGAAGTCACCGACATGCTGCGCTCGGTGCAGGGTGAGGTCGTGAGCTCCACCTTCGACGAGCCCGCGACGCGCCACGTACAGGTCGCCGAGATGGTGATCGAAAAAGCGCGCCGCCTGGTCGAGCATGGCCGCGACGTCGTGATCCTGGTGGACTCGATCACGCGGCTCGCGCGCGCCTACAACGCAGTCGTGCCGCCGTCGGGCAAGATCCTCTCGGGCGGAGTCGATTCCAACGCGCTCCACAAGCCGAAGAAGTTCTTCGGCGCCGCGCGCAACACGGAAGACGGCGGCAGCCTGACGATTATCGCGACTGCGCTGGTCGATACCGGCAGCAGAATGGAAGAAGTCATCTTTGAGGAGTTCAAGGGCACGGGCAATCAGCAGATTGCGCTCGACCGCCGGCTCCTCGAGAAGCGCATCTTCCCAACGATCGATATCCAGCGCTCCTCGACCCGTAAGGAAGAGCTGCTGCTGCCGCGCGCGACCCTGAACCGGATATGGATCCTGCGCAAGCTCCTGTCGCAGTTGAACGCAGTTGAGGCGATGGAGTTCCTGATCGACAAGATGCAGGGAACCAAGACCAACGAGGAATTCCTCGAATCAATGAACGCCTGAAGACGGCGCTTCAATCGAGCGCGTGTCCCTGATAGAAGGAGGGATTGCCCGCGAAGGGCATCAGAGGCAGAGACGAAATTATGACAGAAATCAGCATGAAGCAGCTTCTGGAGGCCGGCGTCCACTTTGGCCATCAGACCAGCCGCTGGAATCCGAAGATGAAGCCGTACATCTTCGGCGCCCGCAACGGGATTTATATCATCGACCTCCAGCAGACCGTGAAGATGTTTCGCGCCACATTCGACTTCGTGCGCGACCTCGCGGCGCAGGGCGGCACGATTCTATTCGTCGGCACCAAGAAGCAGGCGCAGGATATCGTGCGCGAAGAGGCCGAGCGCTGCGGGATGTTCTACGTCAACAATCGATGGCTGGGCGGGATGCTGACCAACTTCCAGACCATCCGCGCCTCGATCGACCGGCTGAAGAAGCTCGAGGAGATCATGGCTGATCCCGAGATGCAGCAGGCGCTCACCAAGAAGGAGATGAGCGACAACGGGCGCGAGCACGAAAAACTGATGGCGACGCTGGCCGGAATCAAGAATATGCGCAAGCTGCCCGACGCGCTCTGGATCATCGATACCAAGAAGGAATACATCGCCGTCGCCGAGGCGAATCGGCTCGGACTGCCGGTCGCAGCAGTGGTCGATACCAACTGCGACCCCGATTTGATCGCTTACCGTATCCCGGGCAACGACGACGCGATCCGCGCTATCAAGCTGTTTACGGCAGCGATCGCCGACGCGGTGACTGAAGGCCGTCAGCTCGCCGAAGAGCGGCAGAAGGCCGACCAGGATCTCTCGGGCGGCGGGGGAGCCGACGGTGGCGGCGCTCCCGATACGACCAGCCCAGTCTAGCTGACTTAAACACAGCGGCGCTTAGCGGCGGGGATCGAGTGGGCCTCAAGCCCACGGTCCCCGCTTGCAGTAACCGGCTTACGCAAACGATACTAATTGGAATCACGAGAAATTCATGGCTAACGAAATCGACGCGAAGAAGGTCAAGGAACTGCGTGAGCAAACCGGCGCGGGCGTGATGGATTGCAAGAAGGCGCTCGCGGAGACTAACGGCGATCTCGACAAGGCTGCCACCTGGCTTCGCGAAAGGGGTGTGCTCGCCGCGGCCAAGCGCGCCGATCGCGTCGCCTCTGAAGGCGCCGTGGGATCTTACATCCACGCCGGCGGTAAGCTCGGCGTGTTGATCGAGATCAACTGCGAAAGCGATTTCGTGGCCCGCACCGAGGATTTCCAGAAACTCGTGAAAGAACTTGCG
>JASHPB010000193.1 GCA_030038355.1 Candidatus Binataceae bacterium | reverse complement strand
ACGATCATACCTGCCCGATGAAGCGCAACGTGAATTACGTGATGAAGCGACTCGGCAGTAAGGTGAAGCGCGCCGTGCGCCTTAACGAGAGCTTCCACGTGATCACGATCGACAGCGAGCGCGAGCGCGTGGCGGCCGAAGTGATGGAGTTTGCAAGCCAGTTCGGTACCGCATCGCAGCAGCGCGTTGCGGTCTGACCGCACCGCACGCGGAAATCCAAAGCTTCTCCGCACCGGCCAACTCCGCAGCCCTCGAACCTAGCCCTCGCATAGACGCCGCGATCTGACGCCCTGGATGTGCGACGTCTTGGTCGCGCCGCAATTACGTCGCCGCAAAATCGCTTCGATATTGGTAGCGCGAATCGTTGACGAGGCGCGCGCGCTTGGCGTCGCCGAGCTTTACCTCTTCACCACCGGCAAGATGCGAGAAGAGCTCTACACGGGCCTTGGATGGACCGTGATGGATCGTCCAGTCTATCGCGAAATCGAACGGCTGCTGATGTCGATTCGCCCTAGATAACCACTTTCACGAACAAGTCGATCATCAGCCCGAGCGTGACAATTGCACCGATCGTGTAGGCGATCGTGCGAAACGGCTGAATCGAATTCAGGTAACAGATTGTGTGCGCGATGCGTGCCAAAGTGAAGACGACGCAGTAAATCAAAAACGCCCTAGTGCCCAGCCCGGCGGCCACGTAAATCCAGCCGAGTATAAGGAAGATCGGAATATTCTCGAGGTCGTTGCTCCATGCTCTCGCGGCGCGCCTCACGCTTTCAACTTCGTCGCTCGCCTGGTTGCCGCCAAAGCTCTTAGCGTCCTCGGGATTTACGAACACGCCGGCACGGGTACGGCCAAGTCCCTGCACGACCGAAATCGACGCCATCTTGAGCGCCAGAATTATTGTCGTGAGCGCATAAATTTGAAGGAGTGTCATCGAAAGCCTCCTGCGAGCCAGTTCAGGTTCCAATCTCGATGCGATCCCGTCCGGCGGAAGCTTAAACTCAGGACGAGTTGCCGCTCACGGATTCCGTTAGCGCGTAGCCGCCTGTCAGGCAATGAAGTTTCTGCTGCGCGGATTTGATTTAGTACACCTGACGATGTAACGACGTGGAGAAGTTTCCCCGAAGCTCCGGAGACGATGAAGCACCTCGACGAAACCTCGAAGCGAATTCTTGATGAGGCACGCGCACTGGGCCCGATACTCAGAGATGCTTCCGACGAGATCGAGCGTGAGCGGCGCCTGCCCGCGGCTATCATCGATCAACTGAAGCGCGCCGGGATGTTCCGCATGGCGATGCCAAAATCGTGGGGCGGGCCGGAACTCGATCTTCCATCGCAAGTGCGCGTTATCGAGACGCTATGCACTTTTGACGCTTCCGCCGGATGGTGCGTGATGATCGGCGTCGACGGCGCCTACATGAGTGCTTTCGTCGACCAGGCCGAAGCACGCTCGATGTACGCTGATATCGATTCGCCCACGGCGATCACCTTCTTTCCGCCCGGTAAGGCGGTTAAGCGCGGCGCGGGCTACGTGGTCAACGGTAGATGGCCTTTTGCCAGCGGTTGCCAGCATGCTGATTGGCTCGTCGGTCACTTTGCGGTCTTCGAGGGCGACTCGCCGCGGGTGATGCCGAACGGCTTTCCTGAAACTCGTTTTGGTTTCTTCCCGGCCGATGATTGCGAAATTCTCGACACCTGGAAGAGCGTCGGCCTGCGTGGTAGCGGCAGCCACGACTGGCAGGTCAAGGATCGTTTCGTCCCCGAGGAAAGAACCTTTAACCTTGCCGTGCCAAACCCGTATCGAAAAGGACCGCTTAGCATTCTTCCGAATCTCTTGCTCTACAAGTTGGCGGGCGTTCCTCTCGGAATTGCTCGCGGCGCGATCGACGATTTTGTCGCGATCGCATCGAGAAAATCACCGACGTTCAAGTCGCCGACGAAAAGCCAGCCAGCGCTCCGTGACGAGCCCTACGCTCAGAACGCAGTCGCGCAGGCCGAAGCGCTGGCTCGCTCCGCGCGCGCCTTCGTTTACGAAACGTTCGAGGACATGTGGACTACGCTGGCTGCACTCGAGATGCCGTCGCTCGAACAACGCGCGATCGCCAGGCTCGCGATGGTGCAGGCAAGTGCCGCATGCACGCAGGCCGTGGAGTTGCTTTACAAGGCTAACGGCGGTGCTTCGGTCTATTCAGGAAACCCGCTCGAGCGAAGACTCCGCGACATCCAAACAGCTGGCCAACACACTGTCGTTTCGATGAAAACCTGGGAGTCAGCCGGCCGCGTCCTGCTCGGCCTCGATCCGCACCAGGGAATGTTGTTCTGACTCGATTTCAGTGAAGCACTGGGTGCGATTTGCGCTTCATCAGCGTCAAGCCGGTCTTGCCGTACGGTAACTTCCTGACCTCCTCGAGCTGGTCGAGGCGTTCGCTTTCGTTGTTGGGTACCGCGGGGCCTGCGATAACGTAGCCCTCTAATGCGGCGTCGAGAGGATGCGGCAGCTTTGACGTGCAGCGCCTCAGGTAAAAGACGAGGGGTTCTTTCGCGCCGTCGATTCCAACATCGTAGAGCGGTGTATCAGCTCTGACGATACTGTCAACTTCGGCCGCAGCGTCGCGATACGAACCCGGCTGGAAGCCTTCAGCGGGCAAACGCCCCAAAAGGCTCGCGACGGGCCATTCGAGCATCTCCGCGACCGTCAGCATCTGGCCGCAGCCGCGAAGTTCATAGGCCGGAATGAAGACGTAATTGCCGAATGCGAGGATTAGGCAGACTGCCAAGAGGCCGCGGTAGATAGCCAAACCGAAACGGGGCACAAGTCGTGCCATCAACCACCATGCGATTAGCACCGCGGAAGGCGGCCATAGCGGTAACAAATAGTCGCGCCGCTTGTACGCCGCGAAGTTGAAGAATACGACGGTGACCATCCAGAACATGGCGATGAACTTTGCCGCCTGGTCCGCACGGCTAGATCCCTGATCCGGCTCGCTAGGCGCCGCTCCGCTGGTCATGAGCGCGACGACGACCGCGATCGGCACGAGCAAGCTGAGCGGAATCGAATTCAGCAGGAGCGGTTGCAGATAGTACCACGGCGCCATCGCGCCGAGGCTCCCGAAGAAACGGCCGAAGTTCTCACTGCCGAGCTGAAGCTGAAGAAACGAGTATTGTCTCCCCGCGAGGCACGCAATGTACCAGCTCACGGCGATTAGGGCGCCGACGATCAGCGGACCTGGCCTGAAAACCTCGCCGAGCGTGCGCCAGCGCCGTTCCCACGCGAGAAAGACGACAATGGCCGCACCGGGCAGGATCGCGCCGACGGGGCCCTTCGCGAGCACGCCGAGTCCCATCGCGATCGCGAATATGTAGTGGAGCGCGCGCCGCGATCGCATTGCGCCCGAATCGCCTTCGAGCGAGAACCACCAGAAGAACGAGTAGAGCGCGAGCGCTTCGTAGAACGCCAGCGTCATGTCCACCAGGCCGATGCGTCCCTGGCTCACGTATTGAAACGATCCCGCCAAGACTAGGCCCGACAGGATCGCGCCGCGCGTGCCGAGCAGGCTGGCCGCGAAGAGCATCGTAAGTATCGCGCCCGCGGTCGCATACAGCGCTGACGGCAGTCGCAGGTTGAAGCTCGTGACGACATCCTGTCCGCTCATTTTGTCGAGTGCAAATGAGGTCCAGTGAAAGAGCGGTGGCTTGTACATTGGAACGCGGCAGTTGTCGAGTGGGAACAAAAGCTCGCCGTGCTCGACCATCCGCTGCACGTACACCGCCATCGTTGCTTCGCTGCCGCCGCATACGTCACTCGCGCCGAGGCGGTTAATCGTGAGCAGGCCCATCAGCAGCGCGATCGCGGCGATCGGCAATAGCCGGCCGGGCGAGAGCGAATTTCGCAAGGTCATCAGATCACGAAGCTTGGCGGGCGGCGTCGAGCACCTCTTCGGCGTTGCCCGCGGCGCTGATCCCGAGGACATGATGGCTATGCCAGAGCGCGTAGAACAACAGGCTCCAGGCCGCGACGTGATTGCGTTCCGGATCGGCAAAGCCGCGGCGGACAACGTCGCGTGAGAACACTTCCCTGATTCCGGGAGCAGAGGACACGAGTTCCTCGATAGCGACTTTCCTTCGCGCGATCCATTCGCCGACGGGAGGATTGAAGCCCAGCTTGGATGCGTAGGGTTCGGCGCTCGAAACGTTGCTCGCGAGCCAATCACGCAAGAGCCGCTTGCTCATCGCCGTCGTCGCCTTCATCTCGTCGGGCAGGCGAAAGGCGAAGTCGGCGACGACTGGATCGAGAAATGGCGTGCGGCCTTCAAGGCCATTCGCCATCAGGCATCGATCAAGCTTGATGAGCAGATCGTTGGGCAGCCATTCGGCACAATCCGCCGCCTGCAACTTCTGGATGGTGGTGCGATCCGCGCGATCTTCGTTGCGCTCCGCCAGCGCGAGTCCGTCGCGCCATCCGTCGAACGCTCCGTTCAAGTGGGCGACGCGATCGAATTCGCCGCGCGTGCGGGCCTTTCGCGTGAACATCCCGCCGAGCCATCTTGCGCGGCGATAGCGGCTGTAGCCGCAGAACATCTCGTCGCCGCCTTCGCCGGTCAGCACAACCTTGACTTGATTCTTGGCCATTGCGGCGAGCGCATAAGTCGGCACCGTCGCGGGATCCGTGGTCGGATCATCGAGCGCCTCGGCGACGCGCGGCGCGAGCGCCCAGAACTCGCGCCCGGTCAGCTCGAGCACGTGATGCTCCGCGCCGACCGCGCTCGCGACGCGGCGCGCGTGCGCGAGTTCGTCCGCGGCGCGGCTGCCGGGGAACGTCACCGTGAATGCGACGATCGGATTCGGCGAGTATCGCTTCATCAGGTGCACGAGCGCGGTGGAATCGATCCCACTCGAAAGGAAGAGGCCGTATGGTACGTCGGAGCGAAGGTGATGCACGAGGGTGTCGCGCAATACTCCGTCGAGGGTGCGTAGAGCCCAGGCGTGATCGATCTTCTGTGGCGCGCCCTCGGGGAGAGCGCGTCGACGACGGCGCTTGACGATTTTGCCGTCCTTGACCACGAGCGTCTCGCCGGGCAACACACGCTGAACACCTGCGAAAATTGTCTCGCGGCCGGTCGTGAACTTGAGTTGGAACAACTCGGCGCGGGCGCGCGCACCAACGGTGGGCTTCACGAGGCCGGCGGCAATCAGCGCCTGAGGCTCGGAGGCGAAGGCGAAACAATCGGCAGTCTCGACGTAGTAGAGCGGTTTGATGCCGAACGGATCGCGCGTCAGCACCAGACGCGACGACGCGGGGTCATGCAATGCGATTGCGTACATGCCGCGGAGATCATCGGCGAAATCGAGGCCTTTGCGGCTATATAGATGAAGCGGAGCTTCGCAATCCGAGCCGGTGCGAAATGGGACACCGGTCAGAGCGGCGCGCAGTTCCAGATCATTGTATATTTCGCCATTGGCGACGAGAGTTACGCCCGCCGCGTCCTGGAGTGGCTGATCGCCGGTCGCGAGGTCGATAATCGCAAGACGCGTGTTGAAGAGGCCAACGCTGCCCGTAACGTACCTGCCGCTGCCGTCGGGGCCGCGATGGGCCAGTGCTGCCTGCGTTGCAGCGATAATCGCCGGATCGGCCGGGCGGCCGCCGGACATCTGCAATCCGCCAATCCCGCACATTGACTATTTGATGGTGTGAAGCACGGCCGGGGCCTTGGGAGAATGACGGCGACAGCATAGCAGCCAGAAAGATATGGCGCGACAAGCCGATTGAGTCCGCTACAGCATCGGTTCGAGGAATTGAGCGAACGATTCCTTGAGTCGCTCGAACCAAGAGCGCTGCTGCCACTCGGCGAGCTTGATCTCGCGCGCGTTCTGGAGATCGCTAATAAACATCTCGTTCATTTGATCGCCAAAGCGCACGCTCAGCACAACGGTGTTGATTTCGTCGTTGCGCGCGATGCTCCACCAATCCAGATTCGAGGACCCGACGGTTGACCAGACACCATCGATGGTTGCGGTCTTGGCGTGCAGCATTTCGCCTTTCCACTCATAGATTCTGACACCAGCCTCGAGTAGCTGAGTGAAGTTCGAGCGCGCGGCCGGTTGGATCAGCGGCTCATTGTCCCGGCCGGGAAGGAGCAGACGCACGTCAACACCGCGTCGCGCAGCGGCTTCGAGCGACTCGATCATCTGAGGCCCGGGCGCGAAGTAGGCATCGGTTATGTAGATGTTGTCCTCGGCGTTGTGGATTGCCGAGATGAGCGTCACGTAGATGGAGCTGAATTCCTCGGGCACGCTGCCAAGCACGCTCACGATCTCGGTGCCGGCGTTCTTTAGTGCGAGGAAATAGTCGGCAAAATTGAGTTGCGGACCACCCTGCTGCAGCCAGTTGGCGATGAACAGTTCCTGGTACTCCGAGACTGCAGGACCTTCGACCTGCACGTCTGTATCGCGCCACGATTGGAGAATCGCCGCAGTCGAGGGCTTCTTCAGTCCACGGATGTGGCGGCTGTAAACGGCTGAGATGTTGATGCCCCCGGTGATCGCGATCCTGCCGTCGATAATCATCACTTTTCGATGGTCGCGATGCAGCGGCGACCATCGAAAGCCCGTGGCCAGCGGATTTAGCGGATCGAACACGACGACATTAATGCCGTTCGCGCGCATCCGCTCGAACATTCGATCCGTGCTGAACAGCGAGCCGAAGCCGTCGTAGATCACATTGACCTGAACGCCCTGCTTTTGCTTGGCGATGAGCGCGTCGGCGAATCGATCGCCCATCCGGTCGGCATCGAAGATGTAGGTTTCGAGGTTGATATTGTGCTCGGCGGTTTCGATCGCGTTGAACATCGCTTCATAAGTGTTGGGTCCGTTTTCAAGCAGCGTCAGCTTGTTGCCGGTTACGAGGGGACTCCCGCTTACCGCTCGCTCGAAAGTGAGTTGGCGCGCGAGCTTATGGTCGGTGCCGCTCCGCGTCTCGATATTGTGGATGAGCGCCTCGCTCTCGTTAATGGAAAGCGGCCCTTGATCGGTCACGACCTCGGATGGCTGCCGATACAGCGAGTGTTCGTGCATCAGCTCGAAGGCATTGGGTATTGTTCCGCATCCGCCGAGGCAGAGCATCAGCAGGATCAATAGGATTAGCCTGCACTGAAATGCTGCCGCTGGGAGCATGATTCATTTTCTCGCGCGATCCTTCGCCGGACCGTCGCCGAGGCTGAGATTGTGTGCTGAGTTGACCAGCGCAACGTGGGTGAAAGCCTGCGGAAAATTGCCGAGCTGGCGCTTTGCAACTGGATCATATTGCTCGGCCAGCAAACCGACGTCGTTGCGCAGCGTCAGCAGGCGCTCGAACAGTTCTTTCGCCTCATCGAGCCGATGAGCGATCGCGAGATTGTCGACCAGCCAGAAGGTGCACGCGAGGAATGCGCCTTCGCCACTCGGCAGGCCATCGATACCGCGTTCGCTCGAGTAGCGCATCACGAGTCCGTCGTGCATCAACTCGCGCTGGATCGCCTTGACCGTGCCGACGATGCGCGGATCGGTGGGGGGCAGGAACCCGACCAGAGGCATCAGCAGCAGCGACGCATCGAGGTCGGGCGAGCCGTAGTACTGCACAAAGGTGTTGCGCCTTGAGTCGAAGCCACGCGCACAGATTTCGGCGCGAATCTTGTCCCTAAGTTCCTTCCAAGCGGCCGTGTCACCGGAGACTCCGAAAAGCTCCACATCCTTGATCGATCGATCGACGGCAACCCACGCCATCAGCTTGGAATGAGTGAAATGCCGGCGCTCGCCGCGCACTTCCCAGATGCCGTCGTCAGGATGCGTCCAGCTCGAACAGACGATGTCGACGAGGCCCTCCTGCAGGCGCCACGCGTCGTCGTTCGCCTCCAGACCTTCCCTGCGTGCAAGATGCAGCGAATCGATCACTTCGCCATAAACGTCGAGTTGGAACTGCTCGTGCGCGGCGTTGCCCACACGGACGGGCAAGCTTTTTTCGTAACCCTCGAGCCAGGGCAATTCGAGTTCGGGAAGGTCGCGCTCGCCCGCGAGGCCGTACATGATCTGCGCATCCTGCGGATGCCCCGCGATTGCACGGAGCAGCCATTCACGCCAGGCCAGGGCTTCTGCCTTGTACCCGGAGATCAGCAACGCGTAGAGCGTGAACGTCGAATCGCGCAGCCAGGCGTACCTGTAGTCCCAGTTGCGTACGCCACCGATCGCCTCGGGCAGCGAAGTGGTTGCTGCGGCGACGATTCCACCGGTGGGACCGTAGGTAAGAGCTTTCAGCGTGATGAGCGAGCGCATCACGGGCTCGCGCCACGCGGATTCCGAGGAGTATTGGTTGGCCCAGTTTTTCCAGGCGGATTCCGTTTGATCGAGCGCGGCGAAGGGATCGATGGGGTCGGGCTCGCTGCGATGCGATCGATAGCCGGTAAGGATGAAGGCGACTTCCTGTCGCTCCGCGAGAGCGAACTCGGCGGTTGATCGGAAGTCCTCGTTCTTCAGCTCGAGCGGGCTTCGGAAGGCGACTGCGTTGGGGCCGGCGATTGCGCTAAGTCCATAGTCGCGGCGCCTCACCCAGGGAATGGTGCGGCCGTAGTCGAAGCGAAGAGTGAGCACCATACGCATCGGCATCGTGCCGCGGACACCGCGCACGATTCGCACCAGGTCGGTGCGTCCCTCCTGCTCGGCGATCGGCATGAAGTCAATAAGCGCGACTTCGTCGGAGCCGACGCGGAAGCTGGTTTCGACGATCAGCGTATCACCGTAATAGCGCCGCTTGACTTCGGGTGACTCTGTGGCGGGCGTAATCAGCCAGCGACCATTTTGGGGTGTGCCCAGGAGCGCGGCGAAACAGGCCTCCGAGTCGAAGCGAGGCAGGCAGAGCCAGTCGATCGATCCATTGCGCGCGACCAGTGCGGCGGTGCGCGTGTTACCGATCAGCGCGTAATCTTCAATCGGGCTGCTCATCTCGTTGGGGTGGCCAAGGACCCTTTACATCACCGCCACTTATACCAATTGCGGCAGAGATCGACCGTCGATCAACCTATTTGGGACTGGACTTGAAGGCGCTGAACGAGATCGGGTCCGAGCCGGCCATGTTCAAACGGCGCGGCGCGTTACTCAAATCAAACAGAGCAGGCCCGCGATGGTCAGGATCGGGAGTTAGGGGTTCCCTACACCGCGGACCCGTCTGGCTAGCGAGGTAGTCGATGTGGAACGGCACCGTTTCTAGCGCATCGAGCTGTTTACTGCCTCAATCGAGATGGCGTTCTTCACGCTGCGCACGCCCTTGGTGCGTTGTGCCACTTCCTCGGCGCGAGTCGCATCCGAGGTGGTCGGCGCGCTGCCGGACAGCGTCACAACTCCGGCAACGGTGTCGACGTGGATATTGGCCCCGCGAATATCCTTGTCATGATGGATCTCGGATTTGACCCGGGCCGTGATGACCGTGTCTTTCACCGCGGTCTTGGTACCATGGTACGCATGCTCAACGGCGTTTTCGGCTGAGTCACCCGCGTTATGCATCGACTCGGAAGCCGATGGCGATGCTTCAGCAGCAGCACTGCTCATTTGTGCGAACGCGCACGGCGCAACCGCTAG